>JBMYUK010000040.1:4274-11563 GCA_049605275.1 Phycisphaeraceae bacterium | reverse complement strand
GTGCGGATCAGTGCAATGCTTTCGCGTCCGGCGTCCGTAGGCCGCCGGCTATTTCCCGCTCACTGTTGGAAAGGGTATCGCGATGTCTGAGCACAACAAAGATGTGTTTTACGTCGGCTACCTGCCGCTGCCCAAGGCGATCAAGCGGTTCATCGTGCCGTGGCTGGTGGGCAACCTCGTGCTGGCGGTTGGCATTGCGGCGGTGATCGCGTCGAATCATCGCGAGCCCGGCGACGGGGTTTGGAATACTTCTTCACGGTACACCGCACCGGGCCAGCTCGTTAAGGAACCCTATCCGATGCTGGTGACAGACAAAGGGACTTACTTGCTTGTTGAGCAGGGAAAGATCGGAACACAAGAGAGGGTGAAGGATTTAGTAGCCGGTGGTTTCTACAACGTAGAAGGCTATCTCATCGAAAGAGCCGGGCGAAAGATGATCGAGATCGATGGCACGCTAGAGGATCCGATCTCACCGATTGTGATAGACGACACGCCTGTCGCGCCGCTCGACAAACGACTAAAGAAAGACCTCGGCACCCACACCCTGCGCGGCGAGATCGTCGACCCCAAGTGCTACCTCGGCGTGATGCAGCCGGGCGATGGCAAGACGCACAAGGTCTGCGCGACGCTGTGCATCAAAGGCGGCATCCCGCCGATGCTGTTGGTAAAGAATGACAAAGGCGACACCGCTGCGTACCTGTTGACTGACGCCGAGGGCAACGCCTTCCCCGAATCGCATCACGAATACATCGCCGACCCGATCGAGGTGACCGGCCAGGTGCATCGCGATGGCGATTTGCTGATCCTGCGAGCGGACCTCGACTCGATCCGCCGGTTGGGCGTGCGGGATTGAATCAGATCGAGTCTCACCACCGCGAAAACCCGCCCGCAAACTCCGCTGCGCGGGTCACGATTGCTTGGATCATGGAATATCGCGGCGTCGCTCTCGATTAGACCGATACTGCACGTGTTGACTTGCGAAATGTTGGCCTGTCCACGAACATTTATCTTTACCACGATCAACAGGGGAAGGCTGATGCCCGATCCGATGCCTGCATCCGAACCGCAACACGACACCACCGCGACCGTGCCCTGGTCCACCGGGCCGCTGGCCGAGTTGATGACTCAGCTCAGCGATCTCGTCCGGCTGCTCGATGACGAGCAGTTCAACGCGCAGCCCGAATCGACTCAGTGCGGCGCGATCGGCGGGCACGTCCGGCACGTGCTCGATCACCTGGTCGCCTGGCTCGGCGGCGTCGAGCACGGCCGAGTCAACTACGACGATCGCCAACGCGACACCGCCATCGAGCACGACCCCACCGCCGCGCTACACGCCATCAAACACCACACCGCGAGACTGGCCAGCGTCAGCGACGAGCAGTTGGCCAACCCCGTGACCGTGCTGACCAGCATGACGCGCTGCGGCTCGCTGGTCGCTTTGCCCTCGACTCACGCGCGCGAGCTCGCCTTCGTCTTCAGCCACACGATCCATCACAACGCGATCATCGGCACGATCGCGCGGGCGCTCCGCATCGACTTGCCCGAGCACTTCGGCACCGCGCCTTCCACCATCGCCTACCGGAACCAGAGCGGATGTGCACGGTAACCCTCGTGCCCAAGCCGGGCGAGCCGCGCGGCTTTCGAATGGCCTGCAATCGAGACGAGAGCCACGGCCGAGCCCCCGCCGAACCGCCGCAAGTCCGCACGCGCGACGGGATTGCCGTCCTCATGCCGATCGATCCGAGCTCCGGCGGGACGTGGGTCGGCGTCAATGAACGCGGGCTCGCGCTGACGCTTCTCAACTACAACCCGCCCGCGCCGCCGACCGGTCGCGACCGCAGCCGAGGCGATGTCATCCCCGCGCTACTCGGAGCGGCCTGCATCGACGAAGTGATCGAGCGATGCGAAGCGATCGAACGCGACCGCATGATGCCGTTTCGTCTGGTCGCCTGTGACGGGCAGCGGGTCCTGCTCTGGCGGAGCACCGAATCGATCGAACGCGCGGCCATCGAAGCCTGGGTGGGCGAGCCGATGATGTGGACCTCTTCGGGCCTGGGTGATGAGGTCGTCGAAGGGCCGCGTCGCGTGCTGTTTAGCGAGTGGTTCGGTAACGATCCGTCGCGGTACGAAGCGGAGCAGGCCGGGTTTCACCGTCACCGCTGGCCCGATCGGTTGCACCTGAGCGTCTGCATGCACCGAGACGACGCGCGAACGGTGAGCCACACGGTCGTCGATGTCACATCGGATCGGATCGCGATGCGCTACGACCCCGACGGACCGGGACAGGCCGAGCCCGGGTTGACACAGGTCCTGACACGCCGGCTGGTCGAGCGGTGAGCGAACGCGAGCGACAATCTGATGCATCTGCACAAGACGCGCCGCCATCGCAAGCCCGGCGAAACTGGCTCGGGCGATGGTGGCTCGTCTATCTGCTGCTGCTCGTCGCTTCATTCATCGTGCAACTCGGCACCGATGCGCCCAGCCCCGCGCCCGACGGATACGAGACGATCGAGCTGACCACGCAGCGACGCACCGGCCCCATTGCAGCCCAGCCCGCGCCAAAGACCGGTACGCCAGCGAGCGACGACGCCCAACGGCCGCGTCGAAAGATCACGGTTACGCCCGACACCGTCACGCTCGCCTACCAAGACGCCGGCCCCAAAGACGGACAAACCATCGTGCTCCTGCACGGAAGCCCGGGCGACAGCTCCAACTTCGCGATGACCGACAACGGGCTGATCACGACCCTCGCGCAGCAAGGCTACCGCGTCATCGCACCGGACCTGCCCGGCTTCGGCTACTCGCAGCCCTACGTCCCCGACTACTCGAACCGCGCCCACGCCCGCTACGTGCTCGCGCTGCTGGATCAACTGGATATCGACTCGGCGCAGTTCGTCGCGTTCTCGATGGGCGGCGGCGTCGCGATCCAGTTCTACGACCTCGACCCCGACCGCGTCCGCTCGATCACGATGCTCGCGGCCATCGGCGTGCAAGAAGCGGAGGGCTCGGGCGACTACTACTTCGAGCACCTCAAGTATGGTGTCGGATACCTTTTTCTCGTCGGCGGGTTCGAGTTGATTCCGCACTTTGGATTGCTCGGCGACCGCTCATTCCGTCACGCCTGGCTGCGCAACTTCTGGGACACCGACCAGCGGCCCAACCGCGCGATCCTCGAGCGGTACGACAAGCCCATGCTCATCATCCACGGCGAGGCGGACCCGTGGTACCTCGCGCCGGTACGCGTGGCCTACGAGCACCACGCCATCGTCGAGCAGAGCGAACTGGTGGTGTATGGCCAGGATCAATTCAAGAGCGACTTCCTCAACCACGCGATGGTGTGGGAGCGGGACGCGAACCAGCTTGCGCTCGATGCGTTGCTGCCGTTTCTGAATAAGCACAGCGATCCGGCGACGCCGGCGACCCGCTCGACCGACGACCGCGGCGGGGGGATGAAAGCCAAGACGCTGCGACTGCCCGGCAGCCTCGAGCTGCGCGACTCGATGAGCCCGTGGGCCAAGATCGGGGTCATCGTGCTCGGCACGTTCATTCTCGAAGACCCGACGTCGATTGCCGTGGGCCTGTTCATCAAGGCCGGGCAGATCGATCCGTTCGTCGGCGGGTTCGCGGTCCTGCTGGGCATCTTCGTCGGCGACTTCGGGCTCTACATGATCGGCCTGTTCGCGGGTCGCACGGCGTTGCGCTGGCGGCCGATCGCGGCCTGGGTGCCGACGCGTCACGTCGAAAAACTCGGGGCTTGGTTCGACGAAAAGGGCTGGAAGGCCGTGCTCGCCAGCCGTTTCATCCCCGGCTCGCGCCTGCCGCTGTACATCGCCGCGGGAGTCACCGGCAACAAGCCCGGCCGGTTCATGCTCTGGACCTTCCTCGCCGTGTGCATCTGGGCGCTGGTGATCCTTATCAGCGTCGTCTTGCTCGGCGACGCGGCGCGCTCGCCGTTCCAAGCCGTCCTCGACTTCGGCGGCTGGCCCGCGTTCGTCGGCGTGGTCGTCTTGCTCATGCTGCTAATGAACGTGCTGCTCTCGCTGGTCACGCGCGAGGGCCGACGCAAGCTTACGATCCGCCTGAAAAAGCAAGTCCGCTACGAGTACTGGCCGGCCTGGCGGTTCTACCTGCCGATGGTTCCCGTCTGGGCCTATCTCATGGCACGGCACGGCTCGACGACGTCGTGGACCCTCGCCAACCCGTGCATCCCCGACGGCGGGATCGTCGGCGAATCCAAGAGCGACATCCTCTCGCGCATCGACGACCCCGCCGTGCTCAAGCACGCGCTCATCCCCGAGGCCGAGCCGCAGGCCCGCGTCGAACAGGTGCGGCGCATCATGGCCGAGCGCGGCTGGGCCTACCCCGTCATCCTCAAGCCCGATGCCGCCCAGCGCGGCGCCGGCGTCAGCCGCATCGACCGCGACGACCAACTCGCCGACTGGTTCGAAACCAGCGAGAACGACGCGCAACTCCAGCAGTACCACCCCGGCCCGCTCGAGTGCGGCATCTTCTACACCCGCTACCCCGACGAGCCCGACGGCCGAATCTTCTCCATCACCGACAAGGTCTTCCCGGTTCTCGTGGGCGACGGCGTCCACAATCTCGAGGAATTGATCTGGCGTCATCCGCGCTTCCGATTCCAGCACGACGTCTTTCACATCCGCTGGGCCGACGAGTTGGATCGCGTGCTGGACAAGGGCGAAAGGCTCCGACTCGCCGAGGCCGGAAACCACTGTCAGGGCACGCTCTTCCGAGACGGCGGACACCTCATCACCCCCGAGCTCGAAGCGCGCATCGACCAACTCGCCAAGCGACTCGAAGGGTTTTACTTCGGCCGACTCGACGTCCGCTACACCGACGAAGCATCGCTGATGCGCGGCGAAGGCTTCGCCGTCATCGAGTTCAACGGCGTGACCAGCGAGTCGACGAATCTATACGACCCGACCTGGTCTTATGCGAAAGCGATCCGCGTGCTCAGCCGGCAATGGGCGATCTGCGCAAAGATCGGCGCACAGGTCGCGAAGCGCGACGGCATCAAGCCCAAGAGCGGTTTGCGGCTGATCCGCGATGCGATCCGATACTACCGCAGCCGCAAGGTCGCGACGCTGTCGGATTAATAACGTGTATGAGAAAACGAAAATAGCCGGCGGCCTACGGACGCCGGACAAGAGAACAGGTTGGTAGTCTCAACAAGCAACCGCTTTCGCGTCCGGAGCCCGTAGGTCTCCGGCTATCGATAGGTACTTCTCATATACGTTCGAGGCCAAGAGATGCAAGCGGACATCGGCATCACGCGTCGTTGCGCTGATGGTGTTGAAGGTAGGCCTCGCCGGTTTCTTCGCCGAGATACTTCTTCATCACGCGTTCGTCGATGCTCGGGACGTCGATGAGGATGAGCCCGTCGAGCACGTTGCCGAAGTCGGGGTCGACGTTAAAGCCCATGAGTTGGCCGTTGAGCTTGAGATACTGCTTGAGGAGGATGGGGATGGGCTTGCCGTCGGCCTCGAGTTCCTTGATGAGTTCGTTGCACTCTTCCATCGAGCCGGCGACGGTGGAGAAGGCCCGGCGGTCGAACTGCCGAACTTCCTTGCGCTTCATGGGGTTTCGCGGGGAGACGAGCTTGGCGAGGTCGGGCAGGAACTTGTGCAGCGTGAGGAACGCGGTGAGCAGGTGCTTGCTCATCGACGAGTACTCAGCCGAGATCGACACCGGGCCGAAGAGCCGCCGATAGCGCGGGTTTTTACAGAGGTACGCGCCGATGCCCTTCCACAGCAGCATGAGCGGCGCGTAGCTGCGCTGGTAGTCGAGCGCGACCCAGGATCGACCGAGTTCGAGCGCGGGGTCGATCTGTTGCAAGAGATTCTTTCGGAACTTGAAGAGCGTGTTGGTGTATAGCCCGTCCTTTCCGAACTCCGGCAAGATCTCATCGGTCGGGCCGAGACGGTAGCCGCCGACCACTTCGTGCTTGTCTTTGTTCCAGACGACCAGTTGCAGGTAGTAGTCGTCGAAGCGGTCGATGTCGGTTTCGAGCCCCGTGCCCTCGCCGACCTCGCGGAAGGTGAGTTCGCGCAATCGGCCGAGCTCGCGCATGAGGCCCGGGCACTGGGGCTTGCGCATGTAGAAGACGTCGAACTCGCCCTGGGTGAGCAGACGCTGATCGTCGGGCAGGTCGGCGACCTCGTCGACGAGCGTTTGCTTGGGCGTCGGCTCGATGACGGGGACCG
The DNA here is from genome assembly GCA_049605275.1 of Phycisphaeraceae bacterium. Lineage (GTDB taxonomy): Bacteria > Planctomycetota > Phycisphaerae > Phycisphaerales > Phycisphaeraceae > JAHQVV01. Next base: position 5,339 of record JBMYUK010000040.1, on the reverse strand, counting down.
CGTCGCCGACGGGCTGGTCTTCGTCGTCGCGATCGGCTTGCGGCTTGAGGAGATACGTCCGGACGCGCAGATAATCGTTGAGATTGTTGGGATCGTCGAATCTCGCGAGGCGATCACGCGCGATCGGCGCGCCGACGCGGACGGTCACCGGCGCGTTGCGCTTGCGCAGCATCTCCGTCGGCAGCATGACCGTGCGCAGTCGCGGATGGATGAGCCCGGCGACGTGGAACAGCCGCGAGTTATGCCCGTCGAAAAAGATCGGCACGACGGTGGCGCCGGTCCTTTGGATGATCTTCGCGGTCGTCGGGTTCCAGGGGGGATCGACGACCGCGCGTTTGCGGAGCTTGAGGTGCGCGACCTCGCCGGCGGGGAAGGCGCCGAGCAGGTGCCCGTCGCGGACCCACTTCATCGCGCGCCGGGTCGGTCCGATGTTGCGCCCGATCGCGCCCTTGCCCTCGAACGCGTCGACGAAGAAGAAGCTGTCGCGCAGGTCCGGAATCATCGACAACAGGTTGTTGGCCAGCAGTTTGCTGTCCGGGCGAATCGTCCGCAGCATCGAACAGAGGATCAGCCCCTCGATCCCGCCGAAGGGGTGGTTGGCGACGACGACGACCGGCCCCTCTTTCGGGATGCGTTCGAGTTGTTCGGCGAGCGTCTCGACCTCGATCCCCAACGCGGTCAGCGTCTTGTCGGAGAAGTGTCGGTCGTCGTCTTTCCAGGATTGGATCTCTTCGTAGATCGCGTTCATCGCGGGGAAACGCAGCGCCCGCTCGACGATCGGCCGCGACGCCCAGAGCATCGTGTCGCGGATCGGCCGCTTGCGATTGACCTTGATGTGAAACGGTTTGCTCGACATGGTGGGGCGGCGGCAGGCTTCCGCAGATCCCTCGGGAAGAAATCGATGGCGTTGCGAGTAGTTTACCATGACCGACGCGACGACTGCGGCGATGCCGCGCCGTGCAACCGCTCACGATGGCCCTCCATGATCGCCCAAGCCCCTATGACACCGTCGCAACACCTCGCCGCGCTCGCCGTCTTCGCGTTGGTCGTCGTCGCGTTCGTTGC
>JBMYUK010000040.1:0-4264 GCA_049605275.1 Phycisphaeraceae bacterium | reverse complement strand
GATCGAGGCCGCCGATCCGCGGGCCGAGGCCAATGCGCTGGCGCTGATCCTGCGCGAGGCTGCCGAAACCGGCACCCGCGCGGCGCTGGTCACGCCCGACCGGATGCTGACCCGCCGCGTCGCCGCGGTCTTCGGCTTCGGGGTCTGGTTGTTATCGGCGATCTACTACACGCTGCCAGCCAATCTCGAGCCGCATATGAGCCTGCCGATCCAGACCTGCGATCTGTTGGTGCTGCTCGCGCCGCTGACGCTTTGGCGACCGAGCCGGCTGCTGCGCTCGGTTGTGTACTTCGGCGGCTTCGCGCTCACGACCCAGGCCTTTGTCACGCCGACCAGCGACGTCGGCGGGCCCGACCACATCAAGTTCTGGATCTTCTGGCTGTTGCACGGCGTGATCCTCGCGACGGCGATCTACCTCGTCGCCGTCGATCGCTTCCGCCCGACTATCAGAGACCTGCGCAACGCCGTCGCCTTCTGGTTCGTCTACGCCGCCGCCATGATCGCGCTCAACTACGCCACTTACCTCGGCGACTTCAACGACGGCAACGGCTGGTACTACGGCTACCTCGGCCCGACGCTGCCCGAAGTCGTGCAAGGCTCGGTCCTGCGACACCTCGGCGACTGGCCGCTGCGACCGCTGCTCATGATGCTGCTCGCGCTGTCGATATTCGTGCTCTGCTATCTGCCCTGGCTTTTGATTCCGCGGCGCGATGAAGCGCAACGCGAGTCAAGCGATCAGTCGTCGTCGGCCCCGTCGTCTTGAACCTTGCGCTGCAGCTTGATCTCGTTCATGCCGTGATACGTGAGCAGCAGCGCCCCCTCTGCGGCGAACGCATCGAACAGCGCTTCGATCAGCCCCTCCTCGCCGGGCCAGGGGTACGCGAAGATCAGGTCGATGTCGCTGGCGTCGATGCCGAGTTCGTCGTAAGCGGGGTGCTCGTTGGTCTTGAGCCAGTCCTGCGAGGCGAGTTCGTCGACGATCTCATCACCGTCCTCGGGCACCAGGCTGCCCTGCGCGACTTCGACGACCAGGCCATGATCGCGAAGCAGCCGCTCGGCCTCGGCAACCAGGTCGCGATGGATCTCGATCGCGTGCGACGCCAACCCGCGCAGCGACGCAAGCCCCGCCGCCACCGCGAAACCCGCGCCCCACTCGCAGAACACCGGCCCCGTCGATAACCCCCGCTCGACCACCTCCCCCAACGCACGATCCACCATCACAAAATCACAGGCCACAAACGAAGGGATCGGATCGTTGTCGCGACGCGACCGGATAAACCGCTCGATGCGAGACTGAGCATCTTCGATCAACGCCGCGGCCGACGCGTCCGGCAACGGCTGCGCCTCCCAGTTCAACTCGACCGCCGACAACGCCATGGCCGAATCATAACGGACGCGACCGACGCCGAGCCGCCGATTCATGACCGATGTCTTGCGTCGTATACGGCCGCGTCGGTATAGTTTGTGTAACGCCTGGCCGGCACCTACAGGAGCTCGTCATGCGCCCAAACGGAATCAGCATCGTCAACGTCGCCGTCGCGTTACTCATCGTGATGATCGCGGTCGTCATCTTTCTGCCGACCATCGGCCGCGGTCGGCCGTCGCCAATAATGGGCAACTCGACCCAGCTCCGCGGCATCCACCTAAGCATGGTCACCTACGCCAACAGCAACAAGAACTTCTTCCCCGGCCTCGGCTCCGACGGGCTCGAAGACAAGCAGACGCTCATCTGGCAACCCTCTGAAGACGACGGCGAGATCCCCACGATGCAAGCCGGCCTCGCGGTCCATCAACGCATGGCCATCCTGCTCCACGGCGAATTCCTCACCCCCTACTATCTCATCAGCCCGATGGAAACCGATCCGAATATCAAGCCCTGGCCCGAACGCGGCGCGATCCAAAACGGCCACTTTTCTTTCGCGATGCTCCAAGTGCCCGAGGAATCCGAAGGCCGACGGGCCGAGTGGTACACGACGCTCAACAGCCGGGCCTTGGTCGTTTCCGATCGCAACACCGCGACGATCGACCGCCCCGCGAGCATCCACACCGACCCCGGCGAACCCTGGGCCGGCAGCGTCCTTTGGAACGACAATTCCGTCCGCTACGAACTGACCGACACGTTCGAAACGCGATACGGCGAAGGCGAGGCGAACGAGGCGGACCGGCTGTTCGCCGCAGAAAGCGCGACCGATGCGCTGCTGATCCACGCCGGGAACTAAGACGCCCGCCCCACCTAAAGGATCAGATGCGATCGCCCTGGTCAGGGCATTTGCTCGCTTGCCACGTGAGGGGTGACTTGGTATAGTACTCGGCTCGCTACAGATCGCCCACCGAGCCCCAACCGGGCTTCGACGCAGGATAACGGACATGGCAGGCAAAGAAATCAGCTCGGTCTTCAAGATCCAGGCCCCCGGCGGCACCGCGACCCCCGCGCCGCCCATCGGCCCGGCCCTCGGTGCCAACGGCGTGAACCCCGGCCAGTTCATCACCCAGTTCAATGCCGCCACCGCGCACCTCAAGGGCACACCCGTCGGCTGCGTCATCACGGTCTATAAAGACCGCAGCTTCGAGTTCGAGATCAAGAGCCCGCCCGCCGCCGTCATGGTCCGCAAGGCCGCCGGCGTAGACAAAGGATCGGGCGTGCCGAATAAAACTAAAGTCGGCAAGATCACCCGCGCTCAGCTTCAGGAGATCGCCGAGGAAAAGGGCAAGGAACTCACCGGCCACAGCACCGAAGCGATGATGAAAACCATCGCCGGAACCGCGCGGTCCATGGGCATCGACGTCGTCGACTAAACCGCTTCGCGTCGCGGCTCGCCGCGATCGGATATTGCCGCGGTTCCATCAACCGCAAACAACCTAAGAACCCCGCCAACCACGAGCGGTGAATCGTGGAAGACGCGCTCCCGACCCACGTCGGCGAGCAACTCGAAAGGAAAACAGATATGCCATCTCGCAAGCCCGGCAAGCGCTACAAGGCCGACACCGAACGCGCGACCAAAGACCCCGTCCCGCTGGTCGAAGCGGTCAACCGGGTCAAGTCCTTCAAGAAAACGAAGTTCGATCAGACGGTCGAGCTCTGCATGAATCTCGGCATCGACCCGAAGCAGGCCGACCAGATGCTCCGCGGCGCGATCTCGCTGCCCCACGGCGTGGGCGGCGCGGCCAAGCGCGTCATCGCGTTCGTCGCCGACGATAAGGTCGATGAAGTCAAGGCCGCCGGCGCCGTCGAGGCCGGCAGCGAAGACCTCGTCAAGAAGATCACCGACGGCTGGCTCGACTTCGACGTCGCGATCGCCGAGCCCGCGATGATGCGCGTTGTCGCGCGTCTCGGCAAGCAGCTCGGGCCCAAGGGCCTGATGCCCTCGCCCAAGGCCGGCACCGTGACCCCGCAGGTCGCTCAGGCCGTCAAAGAGTTCGCCGCAGGCAAGGTCGAGTACCGCAACGACTCGGGCGGCAACATTCACGCCCCGGTTGGTAAGCACAGCTTCGAGCCCCAGCAGCTGGTCGAAAACGCGCAAACGATGATCGACCACATCGTGAAGCTCAAGCCCGCCGCGTCCAAGGGCGCTTACATCAAGAAAGTCACCCTGTCCGGCACGATGACCCCGTCCGTCGCCGTCCAGGTTTAAGCCGTCTAGCGGTCACGCTCGCGTGACGCCACGAAACCAAACCGAATCGTCCCCGCCGCACGAAAGGCAGGACCCGCCATGAGTAAGCCCGTTAAAAACCTCATCACCGAAGACTACAAGCGCCGCTTTGAAGGCCTCACCGGTGCCGTCCTCGTCGACGTCCGCGGTATGGAGGCGAACGACAACAACACGTTCCGCCACGGCCTCGCCGAGAAGCAGATCAAAGTCACCGTTGTCAAGAACAGCCAGGCCAGACGCGCGTTCGAAGGCACGGACCTCGAATCACTCAGCGACATGCTCGACGGCCCTTCGGCCCTGGTCTACCCGACCACCGAAGACACCAGCGTCGTCAACGTCGCCCGCGAGCTCATCGACTGGGCCAAGAAACTCGACACGCTCGAGTTCCGCGGGGCGCTGCTCGACGGCATCAAGTTCGGCCCCGACCAGATCGAGGCCCTCAGCAAGTACCCCACCAAGGAAGAGGCCCAGGCCAAGGTCGTGACCTTGCTGCTCAGCCCGGCCCGCAACCTCGTGGGTGCCGTCAAGGCCCCGGCGGGCAACATCGCCGGCATCCTCAAGACCATCCAGGAAAAACTCGAAGCCGGCGAAACGATCGGCAAGGCGTGACAAGA
>JBMYUK010000039.1:0-11584 GCA_049605275.1 Phycisphaeraceae bacterium | reverse complement strand
AATACCTCCGCCGAGCAAACCGACTGGCCTCACCCGCGCGGCGGCTTGCAGGGGCTCGGCGTCGCGGACGTCCAGTTGCAGAGCCGCTACGAGCCCGCGTGGACTTACAAGACCGGCGGGGCCGTGCTGTCCTCGCCGATCATCGTCGACGGCGTGGTGTACGTCGGCTCGGAAGACAAGCACCTGCACGCCATCGACGCGAAGACCGGCGAGGCGAAGTGGAAGCTACCCGCAGAGTCGCTCATCGATGCCTCGCCGGTGTACGACCGCGGCGTGATCTACATCGGTACGGACGGCGGCGTGCTGCACGCCATCGACGCCGAAACCGGCAAAGCCAACTGGCAATTCAAAACCGGCGGACGCATCGCCGGCGAGGTCGCGCTGACCGATCGCGATGGCGTGCGCGTCGTCGTCGTCGGCAGCCACGACGGGCTTCTATACTGCCTCAACGCGGCCACGGGCAACAAAATCTGGACCTACGAAACCGGCGACTACATCAACTGCGGCGTCGTCCTCGTCGGCGACACGATCGTCCTCGGCGGCTGCGACACGATGATGCACCTCGTCGATCTCGACTCGGGTCAGGGCACCGCGCAGATCGAACTCGGCGGCGAGGTCGCGGGCACCCCGGCGCTCCGCGACGGACACGCCTACATCGGGCACATGCAGGGCGAAGTCCTGGCCGTCGATCTCAACGAAAAGAAAGTCGCCTGGCGATTCCGCGATCGCGACTTCCCGTACGTCGGCTCGCCCGCGGTCACGGAGAATCGCGTCTTGATCGGCACGCGCGGCCGACGGCTCTACAGCATCGACCGAGCCACCGGCGAAAAAATCTGGGACATCCGCACCCGCGGCGGCGTCGAGGGCGCGCCCGTCATCGCGCGCGACCGCACGATCTTCGGCTCGGCCGGGGGACGCCTGTCGATCGTCGAACTGACCGACGGCAAGACCGTCTGGGAGGTCGACCTCGGCGCGGGCGTCGCGTCGAGCCCGGCGGTGACCGACGGCCTCATCGTCGTCGGCGCGGAAGACGGCACGATTCACGCCTTTAAGCCATCGACCTAACCCGACACGGATCGAACCCATGAGCGACCAAGACACCACGCCCCTGCCCGTCCTCGAAGCGGACGACAAGAAGACGACCGTCGGCAACTACTTCGTCTCCAACTACCCGCCCTACTCGACCTGGTCCACCGATCACCGCGACGACGCGCTAAGCGCCTACGACACTTCGGCTGCGCCCGGCACGCCGCTTGGTCTGTACGTCCACATCCCCTTCTGCCGAAAGCGCTGCCACTTCTGCTACTTCCGCGTCTACACCGACAAGACCCGCGACGAGGTGAGCGACTATCTCGACGCGGTCCTCGAAGAAACCCGCCGCTACGCCGAGACCGCCCGCATCCAGGGACGCAAGATCACGTTCGTCTACTTCGGCGGCGGCACGCCGAGCTATCTCTCGGAAAAACAACTCACCCGCCTCTTCGACGGATTGAAAGAACACCTCGACTGGTCCGAGGTTCAAGAGGTCGCCTTCGAGTGCGAGCCGGGCACGCTAAGCACGCGCAAACTCGAGTGCCTGAAAAAGCTCGGCGTGACGCGGCTGTCGCTGGGCATCGAAAACTTCAACGACGACATCCTCGAACGCAACAACCGCGCCCACCGCAGCCAACAGGTCGGCAACGCCTACGACTGGGCGATCGACGCCGGCTTCGAACAGGTCAACATCGACCTCATCGCCGGGATGCTCGGCGAAACCGATGACAACTGGCGGGCCAACATCGACACGCTCGTACAGATGCAGCCGCACGCCGTGACGATCTATCAGATGGAAGTGCCCTACAACACGACCATCTACAAAGACATGAAAGAGAGCGGCAAGGACGAGGCCCCGGTCGCCGACTGGGGGACGAAGCGCCGCTGGGTGACCGAGGCGTACGCCGCGCTCGAAGCCAACGGCTACGACGTCACGAGCGCGTATACGGCCGTGAAAGACGCGGCGAAGATCAAGTTCGTCTATCGCGACGCGCTGTGGTCGGGCGCGGACATGTTGGCGGTGGGCGTGTCGTCGTTCGGCTATCTCACGATGCCCGGCGGCGGCGGGATGCACGTGCAAAACCAGCACGACATCGTGCCCTACGTCTCCGCGGTCACCGGCGGGGATCAGCCGCTGTATCGCGCTCTGCCGATCGACCGCGAGGAGGCGATGATCCGCGAGTGGGTCTTGCAGCTCAAGCTCGGGCGAATCAGCCGACAGCCCTTCATCGAAAAGTTCGGCGTGGACCCGTTCGAGAAGTGGGCCGACATCCTCCGGGGCTACGTCGACGATCGGCTCATCACGATCGAAGGCGACGAGCTGATCGTCCCGCGGCAGACGCTGCTTCGGATCGACCGATTGCTCTACGCATTTTTCAAAGAAGAACACCGCGGAGTCCGCTACGCATGAGCGCGATGGACCCGCCGGCGACCGACCTGCTCTACCCGCTGTCCGCGTTCGACCCGGACGATGGCAGCGTGCTCACGCGCGCGACGATCCTCGAGGCACACGAACTGCCCCAGCCTTACCGCATGCTGCTCGCCCACGATCGCGACATGACCGGCACGCTCGAAACCCACTTCGGCCAAACGATGACCCTGCGCATCTTCAACAAAAAGATCGAGGGCGACAGCCTCTTCCGACAGGTCGTGCTCGAGGGCGTCGACGACGGCGAGCCGCGCGAGTTCGGCGCGATCCGCATCGACCTCGGCTGCTTCGAGGGCGAGACCCGCGAGCTGGTCGCGGCGTGCGAGGTGCCCCTCGGACGCGTCCTCCGCGAGCGCGAGGTCGCCTACGTCTCCAACCCCTCGGCCTATCTCAAAGTCAGCCCCGACGCGCTCCTGCGCGAGGCCCTGCGCGTCGATGTCGGCCCGCTGTACGGCCGAAAGAACGCCCTGACGATGCCCGACGGCCGAGCGATCGCCCAGATCATCGAAATCCTGCCCCCGCTGGAACCCGATAGTACGCACGCCTAATATTTACCATGATTACACCGAACAACCAATACGACGTCATCGTGGTCGGTGCCGGCCCCGCCGGTGCGACCGCCGCCACCCTGCTCGCCAAGGCCGGCCGACGCGTGGCCCTATTGGAACGCGAGGGCTTCCCGCGCTATCACGTCGGCGAGTCGCTGCTGCCGTTCTGCTACGACACGCTCAACCGCCTCGGCCTCGTCGAGAAGCTCAACGACACCGCCTTCGTCAAGAAGTACTCCGTGCAGTTCGCGACGATGGACGGACGCATGTCCCAGCCGTTCTACTTCTCCGATCACCTCGACGGCCACCCCGCCGGCCAAACCTGGCAGGTCGAACGCAGCGCCTTCGACGTCATGATGACCGACAACGCGAGGGACCACGGCGTCACGGTGCGCTTCGGCGTCTCCGCCAATAAGGTGCTGCAAGACAGCGGCGGGCGCGTCACCGGCGTCGAAGCCAAAGACGAGCACGGCCAAACCATCCAACTCCACGCGCCCATGACGATCGACGCCTCGGGCCGAAACGGCTTCGCCGCCAACGCGATGGGTTGGAAGCGCAAGCGCGACCCCGAGCTCAACAAGATCGCGCTGTGGACGTATTACAAGGGCGGCACGCGCGGCGAGGGAAGGGACGAGGGCGCGACCACCGTCGCCTACATCCCCGAGAAAGGCTGGTTCTGGCACATCCCGATGCACGACGACCGGATCAGCCTCGGCGTCGTCGGCGATCGTTCGTACCTCTATCGCGACGGGCTCAAAGACCCGCTGGCCGTGATGGAGCGCGAGATCGAATCCAACGCCTGGGTCAAAGACGTCATGCAGAACGCCGAGCAGTTCGGCGAGACCTGGGTCACCGGCGACTACTCGTATCGCTCGGAGTACAGCGCGACCGACGGGCTCGTCCTCACCGGCGACGCCTTCGGCTTCCTCGACCCGGTCTTCTCCTCCGGCGTCTTCCTCGCGCTGACCAGCGGGCAACTCGCCGCCGACACGATCGACAAGGCCCTCGACGACGGCGACGTCTCGGCCGAGCGCTTCGCCGCCTACACCGATCAGTTCCAGCACGGCATCGAAGCCATGCGAAAGCTCGTCTACGCCTTCTACACCGAGGGGTTTTCCTTCGGCAAGCTGCTCAAAAAGCACCCGCACCTGCGCAGCGATCTGACCGACTGCCTCATCGGCAACATGTCCACCGACTTCACCGCGCTCTTCGACGCCACCGCCGAGTTCGTCGAGGTCCCCAAGCCGTTGAGCTACGGCCGGCCGCTCGCGCTCGAGTCCACAGCGGGATAGTCGCCGAACACCAGCACGCAATCAGCCACAAGATGGCACAAAAGTCAAAAACAAAACTTTGTGCTTTGGTGCCATTGTGTAGCTAATGGATTGTTCTGAAAAATGAAGATCCTCCTCCTCACGCCCGGCACCGGCAACTTTCACTGCGGCAGTTGCCTCCACGACGAGGCGCTTCTGCGCGGACTGCGCCGACTCGGACACGACGCCGCGATCCACGCCCTCTACCTGCCGCTCGTCCTCGACGATCGCGAAGGCATCGACGGCGACGCGGTGAGCATGGGCGGCATCGGTCTGTATCTCCAAGCGAAGTCCGCGCTGCTCAGACAATTACCCGCCGCCGCGCTGCGCTGGCTCGATCGGCCCGGCCTGCTGCGACGCGCCGCCAACCGAGCGGACATGACCAGCCCGAGCGAGTTGGGCCGCATGACAGAAGAGATGCTCTTGGGTGCGAACGGCAAGACCCGCGTCGAAGTCGCTCGCCTCGTCGAACACCTCGAGCGCGAAGGCAGGCCCGACGTCGTCCTGCTGAACAACGCGCTATTGCTCGGGCTCGCCGAGCCGATCGCGCGTGCCCTCGATTGCCCGGTGGTCTGCACGCTGCAGGGCGAAGACACGTTCATCGATTCGCTGCCCGATCCGTGGCGATCGAACACCTGGCAGCTGCTCGCAGACAAGGCAAAAGACACCGCGCTGTTCCTGCCCGTCAGCGCGCACCACTCGGCGATCATGGGCGAGCGCATGGGGCTCGCGCCCGACCGCATGCGAATCGTCTACAACGGCATCGAAGCGGCGCACTACCCGCCGCAAACCGAAGCGCCCGACCCGCCGGTGATCGGTTATCTCGCTCGGCTGTGCGCGGCCAAGGGCCTGGACACGCTCGTCGATGCGTACATCGAAATGCAGCGACGATCGCCCGAGTCAACGGCCGAATTACACCTGATCGGCGCGGCCACGCCCAATGATTTGCGTTTTGTCGAAGCGCAGCGCGTTAAGCTCCGCCGCGAAGGACTGATCGATCGCGTGACGATTCGGACGAACGTGACGCTGGAAGAAAAGACCGAGGCGCTTCGCGGCATGTCGGTGTTGAGCGTGCCCGCGATGTACGGCGAGTCGTTCGGTTTGTACGTCTTGGAGGCGAACGCGGTCGGCGTCCCGGCCGTCGAGCCGAACCACGCGGGCCTCGCCGAGGTGATCCGGCAGACCGGCGGCGGTATCCTGTACGAGCCCGGCGAGCGGCATTTCACCGCTTTGGCCGAAGCGCTCACGTCGCTTCTCGGAGACGCGGCCGAGCGGCGGCGGCTCGGCGAAGCGGGTCGCGCCGTCGTGCTCGATCGCTTCACCGCCGAGCGGATGGCCCGCGACGTCGCCCAAGCCTTGGAGAGCGCATGCCCAGCATTCACCGCCTGACTCGACGCGTCGCTTTCAGCGAGACCGACGCCGCGGGCATCGTGCACTTCGCCCAGTTCTTCCGCTACATGGAAGATGCCGAGCACGACATGCTTCGCGCGTTCGGGCTGAGCGTTCACCGCGAGGTGGGGGAGGACATCGTTGGCTTCCCGCGCGTGAGCGCCGGGTGCGAGTACAAGCGGCCGCTGCGTTTCGAGGATGTCTTCAGCGTGGAGGTTCGTGTCGCAGACAAGACCGACAAGGCCGTGACCTACCGCTTTACATTTGAAAAAGAAGGCGAAGACGCCCCGATCGCGACGGGGACGCTCAAGGTCGTCTACGCCATCAAGCCCGCCGGGCAAGGCCGATTCAAAGCCGCGTCGCTGCCGCCAGAGATCGACCACGCACTCGTCCCCACCCCCGAAGATTGAGAGATCCATGCTCGCACAAAGCTCAAGCTCCTCGTCGTCCTACCTCCTGTTCGTGCTGCTGACCATCGGCACGTGGGGGCTCTACGGCATCTTCCTGCACAAGGGACAGGTCGACTTCGCCGACCCGGTCAACGGACGGTACAAGGCGTTTCTCTTCGTCGGCATCGCGTACTTCCTAGTCGCGGTTCTCGCGCCGATTGCGATGCTGCTGGTCAGCGGATCGGACTGGAAGATGACCGGCGGGGGGATGAGTTGGTCGCTGATCGCGGGGATCGTGGGCGCGATCGGCGCGTTCGGGGTGTTGCTCGCGTTCGGCGCGGGCGGCAAGCCGGCGGTCGTGATGTCGCTGATCTTCGCCGGAGCGCCGCTGGTCAACGCGGCGGTTGCGATCACGATGGCCGAGCAGTGGGGACAGATCAAGCCGATGTTTCTCGTCGGCATCGTGCTCGCCGCGGCGGGTGCCTACCTGATCGTGACGCAGAAGCCCAAGCCCGTCCCGCACGCCAAGCCGACGCAGGTCGAAACCTCTGCAAAACAATAAAGCGCAACGCCGCGCAGCCAAGGGCACCTGCGTCGCGCTGCGATTCACCTGCGATGCTACACGTCGCGGCTATTTGGATACCAACGTGTCGAGCACCGACGACAACGCGACGCAGACCGAGGCCCTGCGCGATCTGCTGCGCGAGCTCATCAAGGGCAATCGCTTTTATCAGCCCCGCCTCGAAGCCGCAGGATTGACCGACCCCAACGCGATCACGCTCGACGCATTCGTCGCGCAGATGCCCCTGACCACCAAGCGGCAACTCATCGACGACCAGCAGGCACACCCGCCCTACGGCACGAACCTCACCGACCCGATCGAACGCTACACCCGCTTCTGCCAGACCAGCGGCACGACCGGCAAGCCGCTGCGCATCATCGATACCAACGCGTCCTGGCAGGCGATGCTCGACATCTGGCGGCACGTCTTCGAACACGCGGGGTGTCGGCCCGGCGACCGCGTCCTCTTCGCCTTCTCGTTCGGACCGTTCCTCGGCTTTTGGACCGCCTACGAAGCCGCGGCGCAGATGGGACTGATGTGCCTGCCCGGCGGCGGGATGACTAGCAGCGCACGGCTCGACCTCATCCAAGCCAACGACGTTTCGACCGTCTGCTGCACCCCGACCTACGCGCTGCACCTGGCCGAGGTCGCAACGCGCGAGGGGATCGACCTGCGGGCGTTGGGTGTCGAGCGACTCATCGTCGCCGGCGAGCCCGGGGGCTCGATCCCCGCGGTGCGATCGCGCATCGAAACCGCCTGGAACGCAACGCTTTACGACCACCACGGCATGACCGAGGTCGGCCCGGTCACCTACCAGGACAACGATCGCCCCGGCGCGCTGCGCATCGCAAGCGGCGCGTTTCTCGTCGAAGTCATCGACCCCGATACGACCGAGCCGCTGCAACCCGGAACGCCGGGCGAACTCGTGCTCACGACGCTGCGACGATCCGCCTGGCCGCTCTTGCGCTATCGCACCGGCGACCTCGTCGAGCAAGACCCCCGCGACCCGCTGCGGCTGCGCGGCGGCATCCTCGGCCGCATCGACGACATGGTCCTCATCCGCGGCGTCAACGTGTACCCCTCGGCCATCGACGCGGTCGTCCGGCAGTTCAACGAGATCGCCGAATACGAAGTCGTCCTCGATAAAACCCAGGCCATGCACGAGTTGTCGCTGCGCATCGAGACGCTGGACGAAGCAATCGATGCGCAGCGCCTCTGCGACGCACTGAGCGCAGCCCTGCGCGACGCGCTGAGCCTGCGCATCCCGGTCAGCGCGGCGGCGGCCGGCTCGCTCCCGCGGTTCGAACTCAAAGCCAAACGCTGGCGGGAGGTCACCGCGTGACACAGCCTCGCACGATCCTCGATGTCCAAGGCCTCACCAAGACCTACCCCGACGCGGCCGATGGCACCCTCGCCGTGCTCGACGGCATCGATCTCACGCTCAGCGAAGGCAGCTCCGCCGCGATCGTCGGGCCCAGCGGCTGCGGCAAGACGACGCTCCTCAACATCCTCGGCACGCTCGACACGCCGACGGCCGGCCGGATCAACCTCGCCGGCCGATCGCTCGACGCCTTGACCGAGTCGCAGCGCGTCCAAGTGCGAGCGCAAACCATCGGCTTCGTCTTCCAAGAGCACCACCTGCTCCCGCAGTGCAGCGCCATCGAGAACGTGCTCATTCCCACGCTGGCCAAGGGCATCGATCGCAAGGGTGCGGGCGATCGGGCCGAGGCGCTCCTCGGCCAAGTCGGCCTGGCCGACCGGCTGCATCACCGCCCCGACCAGCTGTCCGGCGGGCAGCGGCAGCGCGTCGCCATCGTCCGCGCGCTCATCAACCGCCCCGCCCTGCTGCTCGTCGACGAGCCGACCGGCGCCCTCGACAGCCGCACCGCCGACCAGATCATGGACCTGCTCATCGAACTCAACCGAGCGCAACAGACCGCGATGCTGATGGTCACCCACGCCAAGCCGCTCGCCGAGCGATTGGACCGCACGCTCCGGCTGGATCGCGGACGGCTCGCCGACGAGGCCGCGTCATGACCGGGTCCGCGCTACTGATGCGTTCGCTGTTTCACTTCTGGCGGACCAACCTCGGCGTCGCGCTCGGCGTCGCCGTCGCCACCGCGGTGATCACCGGCGCGCTGCTCGTCGGCGACGCGATGCGCTACACCCTGCAGCGCACCGCCGACGCACGCCTCTCGCTCGTCGAGCAGGCGGTGATCGGCGGCGACCGTTTTTTTACCGACGATCTCGCGGCCGACTTGTCCTCCGAGTCGGCCGGGGTGATCGCGCTGCGCGGCGTGCTCTCGACGCCCGACGGACGCGTGGCCGTGCCCGAGGTCAACGTCTACGGCGTCGACGAATCGTTCGCCGTCGTCGTACCCGGACCCATCAATCCGACCGGTAACGAGGGCTTCGTCAACGACGCGTTACACGCTCGGCTCGGCGGGGTCGATCGAGACGGAGCGGACCTGATCCTGCGTATCCCCGAGCCGACGGCGCTGCCACTCGACGCGGCGCTCACCAACGCGAGCGAGCCTGCGATCGCCGTGCGCCTGCGACTCGGCGGTGCGTTAAGCGACGACCAGGGCGCTCGGTTCAGCCTGCAGGCCCAGCAACGCGCGCCGCTGAATCTCTTCGTGAATCGCCGGTGGCTGGCCGAGCAGATCGGCGTCGAAGGCCGCGTCAATCTCGCGCTCTCGGCACGCAAACCCGATGCGATCGCGCCGACCCTGTCGGACCTCTCGTTGTCGTTGGACAAGCGCTCGAGCGGGCTACAATCGCTTACGACGCCGCGGGTCTTCATCGATGCGTCGATCGAAGACGACCTCGCCGACCTGCCCGGCACGCGGCTACTCACCTATCTCGTCAACACGATCGCGATGGCCGATCGCCAGTCGCCTTACGCCATGGTCACCGCGGCGGATGATCTCGGCAACCTGAACCTCGCCGACGACGAGATCGCGATCAATCGCTGGCTGGCGGACGACCTCAACGCCGACGTCGGCGATCGCGTGTCGCTGACGTATTACCTCCCGGACGCGGGCGATCGACTCATCGAGACGACCGTTCAACTGACCGTCGCACGGATCGTGCCGCTCGAAGGCGCGTTCGCGGACCGCACGCTCACGCCCGACTTCCCCGGGCTGGCCGAGGCGGACACGCTCTCGCGCTGGGACGCCGGGCCCGCGATCGACCGCCGCCGCATCCGCGACAAGGACGAAGCCTACTGGGACGACCACCGCGCGACGCCGAAGGCCTTTGTCAATCTCGCCACCGGCCAACGGCTCTGGTCCAATCGCTTCGGCACGCTCACCGCCATCCGCTTCGATCCATCGATCGACGAAGCCGACCTACTCAACCGCATCGACCCGAGCAGGCTCGGCTTCGCATCCGTCGATCTCAAAACGCAAGCACGCGAGGCCGCGGCGGGCACCGTCGACTTCGGCCAGTTGTTTTTGTCGCTGTCGGGCTTCATCCTGATCGCCGCGTTCGTCCTGACCGCGACGCTCTTTGCGATGTCGGCCGAGCAGCGCGCCAGACAACTCGGCACGCTCATGGCCCTCGGGCTCACGCGCCGACAAGTCATCCGACTCATTCTCGGCGAGGGAGCGGTGCTCGGCGGACTCGGCGCAGCAGCGGGACTCGTCGGCGGCGTCGCCTACGCCTACGCGGTGACCGGGGCGCTCTCGGGCACGTGGTCGGGCGCGGTCGCCGGCTCGCCGGTTTACTTTCATCTCACGGCCGTGAGTCTGGTGGCGGGACCGATGAGCGCGCTCGCCGTAAGCTTGTTGTCGATGGCTTGGGCGGTGCGCGGCTTACTCAAGCGACAAGCAAGAGCGCTCCTGGCCGGCGGCGTGGGGCGTGTCTCGGATCGGCCGCGCGTCGCGGCTTGGGCGTGGCTAGTCTTGGCCGGACCGCTGGTGGCGGTGACCCTCGCGCTGCCACGTGGGGGGACGGGCATCGTCGCGGCGCTGATCGGTTTCGGTCGGGGCGCCGGCCTGCTCGCCGCGCTGTTGTGCATGATGCTGGCCGTGCTCGCGTGGCTGAGTTCGCGCCGCTCGGCGACCGCATCCCGACTCCCATACGGGCTGAGCTCGCGACTGCTCGCCGCACGCAACCTCGTGCGACGACGCGGCCGAACCGTCGCCGCGGTCGTCACCTTGAGCTGCGGCGTCTTCCTCGTCCTCGCGGTCGCGGGCTTTCGCCTCGGACTCAGCGACGATCCGGCCGCGCGATCCTCCGGCACCGGCGGCTTCACCCTGCTCGTCGAAACCAGTCAGCCCGTGCGCTACGACCTCAACACCGAACTCGGCCGAGACCACTACGCCCTGGACGTCGACGAGTTACCGCCCGGATCGGTCGTCTCCTTACGCATGAACGACGGCGACGACGCGAGTTGTCTCAACCTCAACCAGACGCCGACGCCACGCGTCCTCGGCGTCGACCCCGACGAGCTCGCCCGGCGCGACGCGTTTACCTTCTTCAACCTGACCGGCGAGCCGACGACCTGGACCGCCCTCGAATACGAACAACAACACGACGGCCAACAAGACCAGGCCATCCCCGCGATCGCCGACGCCAACACCGCGCAGTGGGCGCTCAAGCTCGCCGTCGGCGACACGATGACGCTCGCCGACGGCCGCGGCCGGCCCTACACCGTCCGCCTGGTCGCGACGATCGAGAACACGGTCCTACAGGGCAGCCTCATCATCGACGAGAGCGCGTTCACCCGGCTATATCCTGACACCTCGGGTTACCGCATGCTGCTCATCGATCCCGTCGCGAATCAATCCGCCGACGACGTCGCGTCGGCCGACGACCGACCAGTAATGCGCGCCAGGGCCAGGGCGGGCATTGTATCGGCGGCATATTTTGCTTGCGGTCGATACCAACCTCCTGGTTTGTGTGGTAGGCCTACCGCACCG
>JBMYUK010000038.1:0-11595 GCA_049605275.1 Phycisphaeraceae bacterium | reverse complement strand
TCCCACGAACAGCGTCATCGCTCACTGGTCGATAGCCCGGCAGCTCGTGCGGGAATGAGCCCATATCGCAGGAACCTTGAACATTGTTCTGCCCGCGAAGTGGGTTCACACCGACACCTCGTCGGCCAAGGCCTTAGCGCGGCCAACCAGTTCGGCGAGTCGATTCGAAATTCGATCAACAGCCGCTGCATCGACATCGTTCGACAACCGCTTCGCTTGCGCCTCGGTCTCTCGCAAGGCGTCGATCAAGTCGAGCAGTTCGCGCTTCATGGCCGGCCAGTCCGCGTGCGCGTTGATGTCACGTGCGGCGATCCGGTCGGTATCGAACGTCGTCGATCCGCCTCGGCTCGTTGCATCCGACGAGTCGTCTCTGGCAGGGTCGCTCGATCGCGCATCGGCGACGGGGCGCGGCGTCGGGTCGATGGTGTAAGTTCGCGTCGCTCGGCCGAGTGTTTCGAGTTTGAATTTGATCGGCGATTCGACGCGTCGCAGCGTCGCCTGGTGCGTGCCCTGGTCATCAACCGACATCGCGATGCGATCAAACGCTCGGCCCGACGCATCGACGAGCAGCAGATCGACCTGCTCCGGCTCGACGCCTTGCGGCACCACCGTCACGCGCACGTCCTGCCCAGCCTTCGGCGGGTCGGGCGTCCAATCCGGCTCCAACTCGGTCAGCGTAAACGGCGGGGCATCGACCCAAGGCAGCCACGCACGCGTCAACACCGCGAACGCCTGACCCGGAAACGCGGCCGCGACCACCGCCCACATCCCGATCGCCAGTAGCAGGCATCCGCTCGGCAAGACGAGGCGCTTGGCAGGGTACACCTCGCTCGGCTGTATCGACGCCGCGAGGTCCGTCGCTCGCGACTGAGCCCGTTCGAGCAGCATCAACGCCAGCGAATCGTCGTCCAGCGGTTCGCGCAGCGACACCCCGCGGACCACCGGCTCGTCCGCGGCCTGCCCCGCACGATCGATGCGTTGGCTGGTGCCCATTCGATATCGATCGTTCAGCCAGGGACGCAAGACCAACCGCCCGGCCAGTCCCAAACTGCCGAGCAAGATCGCGAGTAACAGAAGCGCTCTCGAACCAACGCCGAGCACCCACACCGCATCGATCGCCGCGAGCATCAGGACGCCACCGACTAGGACCGCGAGACAGAGCAATAGCGACGCCGCAGAGGCGAGCAGCCGTCCACGCTTCGCGGAGCGTTCGACCGTTTCGCTTAAGCGCACCTTCGATGCGCTTCGCCGAGTTGTGCTTGCCGTCACGCTTGTCATCGCAGCCCGCTTCGTCGCCGAACGACCCATTCAAGGCCGAAACACCCCGCGATCATGGCAAAGATCAGCCATGTATTGAAAGCATAATCTACGGCTGCATCCCTCCCGCGTAGGGCCTGCAGGCTTTGCAGGTAGTCGATCAGCGGACCCGGGTCGTCGCTGGTCAGGCACACGCCGCCGCTGGGCTCGACCAGTTGCCGAAGACGCTGCGGCTTGGCCGAGGTGTCGCGCCGCTCTGGCGATCGATCGACGGCGACGACGCGCGTGGTCAGCGGCGCGGCCGGATCGATCAGATCTGCGCGGCCTGGCGCGTTGAGCGCGAAAGAATACACCCCCGTTTCGCCCGGCGTGAAGCCTGCGGTGTACGTGCCCGGCGTCGCGCTCAGGCGGGGGGTTAGCGTCTGGCTGCCGCCGTTTGGGGCGACGACACTCAGCGTCAGACCGAGGTCTTGCGTCTCGATGTATCGCGTGCTGATGCGGAGCGTCACGGGCTGATTCGGCTCGACGGCGAGGCGGTCGGCCTGGATCGCGATGTCCTGGCCCGGCAGAAACGCCCCGCCAGACGCAAGCCACTGCAAGGCTCGCACCCAAAATAGGCCGAAGGCCGATTCGATCCGCGGGTCCGCCTCGTCCACGCCCGGCAACAACTCCCACCGCCATAGGCCCTCGGTCAGCACCGCCAGGCTCACGCCCTCGCCGACGCGAAGGCTCGTCAGCGCCGCCATCGGCGGGCCGGTGTCCGGGCGCTGCTCGAGCATCACCAGCGAAGCGGACTTGCGACCATCGATCCGCGTCGCCGCGAGCATGCCCGGCAACCGCGAGAGCACCTCGCCGTCGCGCAGGTCGCCGAGCGGGCCCGAGGTCTGCGTGCCCTCAGTCAGCCGCACGCGCATCTCGCCGAGGACCGGCTCGCCCCAGCGCACCGGACTGATCGGTTCGAGCGCGCTGAGCATCCGCTGGCCAACGGGCGTGGTCGGGTCGGTCGGCCTGCCGCGTGCATAAACCACCGATCCGCCGCCGCGCGTGAAGGCCGGCAGCCGCTCTACAAACGCGGGTGTGCAGACCCGCTCGATCGCGCGGCCCAGTACGACGATGTCGAACCGATCGAGTTGCTTAAGCGGTTCGACCGAGCGATCAATCGTTTCGCCGAGCACGCGCGTCGATCGCTCACTGCCGAAGGCGTACACCGCGGTCAGATCGAATCGCGGATGCCCCGCGACGAGTCGAGCGAGTGAACGCGTATCCCAATACGGCTCGCCTTCTAGGACGAGAACGCGAAGGCGACCGCGGCTGGTTTGGATCACGACATCCTGCCGGTTGTTGTCGGGATATGCTTCCTCGCCGTCGTCGAGTCGAACGGACAGACTGTAGAGATTCGCCTGCGTTGTTCGCCCCGGATCGAGCGGCGGGGTGACGCGGAAGGCAACGGTCTGGCTCGTGCGGTCCAGCGAGAGCGGTTGTGTATCGATCGTCTCGCCGTCGCGTTTGAGTTCGACCGTGGCCGTGCGCTCGTCCATCCCGCGATGATCGATCGAGGCGGTAATCGTCGTGGATTGGTCTTCGAAGACGCGGTCACTCTCGGCCCACGCCTGCAACGAGAGATCGGGCGCCGAGCGCGGCGTGCCGACCGGGAAAGCGAACAGTCGGCCGGCGTCTACGAAATCGGCGGCGGCGGTCTTCGCCGTAGAAGTGTCGTGCCCGTCGGAGAGGACGAGCGTGGCATCGGCGCGGGTCTGCGCGATCGCCCGATCGAGCGCGGTGGCTTGGCCATCGGCGGCCAATCGATCGGGGTCGGCGGGGCGAAGCCGGTCGTCAAACGCGATCAGCTCGACCTCGGCCACGCGGCGGAATTCGGCCAGTTGATTTTCGCCGAGGTAAGCCTGCCGGACCGCTTCGAGCCGCGTGCGCGGCGGGCCGGCGGGGGAGCGCGGGGCGTCGGCCTGTGCCATGGACTCGGACGTGTCGATCAGGATCGCAAGTCTCGGCGACTCGGCCGGGGAGGTCGTACCGGGTTGGGTGAGGCTGTAGCCGAGGAGCACCCAGACGACGCCGACGATGCCCGCGCCGCGTAGGAGCGCGGGCCAAAGCGCGCGCTCACGCCGATACGCTGCGCAGAGGCCCACGAGCGCCGCCACCGCGACGAGGAACACGATCACCAACGCGAACGGCGGGCGATAGATCGCTTCGGTGAGCGACAATACGGGCAAACCACTCACGCGACACCCCCCGCCTGTTCGACCGACCTGCGCCCACCCGCGAATAGTGCCAGCAGCGACGACTCGGCCGCCAACAGCAGCAATACCCCCAACGCACAGTGGGGCCAAAGCTCGACCGGCGTGGCCCGCAATGAATCTGCGATCGAGACCGAGTCGGTGCCTCCGGCCGATGCGTCTCGTGTCGGTTCGTCCGACCGATTCCAATCCGGCGTCGGACGCGTGTTCGACTCGCTCGGATCGAGCGCGACCCAGACCGCATCCGTCACCGAGCCATTCGCATCGAGCGCGGCGTAGAGCCCCGGCGTCGTCAACGCGTCGTCTCCGTTAAGCGACGAGTCGGGCGTCGAAAGCCGGAGCGCATCGCGCAACGACTTGGGCATCGCATCGCCGGGATGCGCGGCGGGGGGCATGGCCGGCCCGGGCGAGGCGTAGCGGCAAAGCTCGTTGAACAGCACGACGAAGCTCGGCTCGGCGAGCAAGCCGCCGGGTCCGCCTTTGAGCGCCGCGTTGATCGCGATCACTCGGCCACGGCCACGCTCGAGCGTTGCAACGATCGCCCGCCCGTCGCGATCGACCAGCAATGCCTCGGCCGCCGCGTCGATCGGCGACCCGTCCACCCCCGGCCATCGCAGATCGATCAGCCCGCGACGCGAAGCCCCCTCGAACACCCGCAGCGGCTCGAGTGAGAAATCCGGAACCGCCGCGTCCGTCCGATTGGCTCGCCTCGCAGGATCGCCGACGAAGCGCAACACGCCGCCGCCCGACTGAGCGAAGGCCTCGAGCGCCTGACTCAGTTCGTCTCCGAGGGGCGTCGGATCGACGAGCACCACTGTCCGCAGGCTTTTCGCATCCGACCGCCTCAACTCGGCGACCGCGTCCCCGCGTGCGATCGCAAAGACCTCGGGATACGCGGGGCTGGCAGAAGACTCGCGAGACTCGCCAGCGGCGGGGTTGAGCATCGTCGCCAGGCGCTCGGCGATCGCAGACGACGATGCGTGGTCGTCATGCACAACGACCACGCGGGTCCGATCGGCCACCGGCAGCCACGCCCCAGCGATATCGTCTTGCCGCATCGCGTCGGAAGACTCGAGCGACACGCGCAACGTGCTCGAACGCTCGATCGAAGGAAAGCGCAGTTCGACCCGCTGTTGGGTGTTCGGTCCTAGCGTCACCGTCTGCGACAGGCTTGTCCCGCCGAGTTGTGCGACGAGCCGAGTTTGTCGCGGGGTTTCGCCGTAATGCTCCGCTTCGATGACGACCGTAACGGGCCGGCCTCGGATCGCCGGGTAGGGACGGACGTCGGCGATGCGCAACGCGCTGTTGTCGGTCGGCCCGTCGAAGCGCAGGTGTCGCACGCTCGCCGTCGCTCGCGGACCCGTCGCGTCGAGATTGGGCGTCGAGCCCTGCTGATCGCTGAGGGTGACGATCGTCGCGGGGCGTTCGGCTCGATCGGCCAATCGCTGCGCGATCGCCATCGCCCCGGCCCAGTTCGCGGTCGTGTGCCCGGGCTGCGCGGCGTGGAGTGGTTGCTTCAGCAGATCGAAACGCGCCGTCGCCTCGGGTAGAAGCGAACGCGGCTGCCGATTGACCACGACCACCGCTGCGCGATCGCGCGAAGCGTCAAGCCCGTCGACGAGCGACTGCGCCTCACGCTTGGCGCGATCGAACAGGCTCACCCCGCGATCGACCCTTTGCATTGAGGCGCTGGCGTCGATCAACACGACAAGCGTCACGCCGTTCGACGGGTCGCGCGCCTCGGCCTCGGGAAGCCACTGCGGACGCATGAACGCAACCACCAGCAGCAACAGCGTCAACCACCGAAGCAGCATCAGCAAGCGGTGCCTCGGCGACTCGATCCGAGACGTCGCCGCGATTGCCTGTCGGACGAAACGAACCGCGGGGAATCTCGCCTCGCGATATCGGGTCCGACTCAGCAGGTGTGCCAGGAGCGGCAGCCCCAGCGCCGCGATCGCGCCCAGCGCCATCCATGGCGCGACAAAGCTCAGCATCACGAGAGAGGTGGTCAGCACGCCGACTCCGCAACGGGACAAGCCGCAGGCCGAGGCCTACGATGGACCGTTCAGGATAACTCCCAAACCCCAAAGGAATGCAACCATGGCAAAGGCCAAGTCCAGCGACGCGCCCGCGATGATCGAGCCCGGCAAGGCCGCGCCCGCCTTCCATCTGCCCGACCAGACCGGCGAGAAGCACCGCCTCTCGCAATACAAGGGCCGATGGGTCGTGCTCTATTTCTATCCCAAGGACAACACGCCTGGCTGCACGACCCAGGCCTGCGGCTTCCGCGACGAAGAACAGGCGATCAAAGACCGCGACACCGTTGTCCTCGGCATCAGCCCCGATGACACCAAGTCCAAGGCCAAGTTCGCCGGTAAGTACGATCTGAACTTTCCCATCCTCGCTGACGAGAGCGCGGCGGTCTGCGAGAAGTATGGCGTCTGGCAGGAGAAATCGATGTACGGCAAGACGTACATGGGCGTCGTGCGAACCACCTATCTCATCGATCCGACGGGCAAGGTCCGCGAGCGCTTCGACAAGGTCAAGGTGAAGGGCCACACCCAGGCGGTGCTCGACGCGCTGGACGCGCTGCGGGCGTGATCGACGCCGCGGCGGGCGGTACGCATAAAAAAGTTACACAAGAACCGCGCTCAGGCCTCATCCGCCGCGAGCGTCGCGTTATGCTGTGCGCGACAGGCCCGCGAAAGTCACTCGACCGGTCCCCGGCCGGTTGTTCCGAGGATCAAAGGAAAGCCCCATGGCCCCGCCCAAGAAGACGACGCGCAAGAAAGTCGTCCAAAAAAAGAAGTCGAAGAAGACGAAAAAGACTGCCAAACGCGTCGCCATGAAAGCGGCGAAGGCAACCGCCAAGAAGGCCGCCAAGACAACCGCGGTGAATAAGAAGGCTGCGAAGAAAAAAGCCTCGTCCAAAAAAGCCTTGTCCAAAAAGGCGGCGGCCAAGAAGCCCGTGAAGAAGAAGACCGCGAAGAAGAAGACCAGCAAGAAAAAGCCTGCGAAGAAAATCGCTAACCCTCGATCATCCCGCACCAAGAAGAAGAAGGCAACGACTATGTCCGACAAGAAGAAAGACAAGAAGACCAAGGCCACCACCAAGACCGCACGCGCGAAGGCCTCGGCCGGCACCAAGGCCAAGAAAAAGAAGTCCACCAAGAAAACCGCTCAAGCCGCGAAGGCGAAGACCCCCACCCAACGCAAGGGCAAAGCGCCGGCCAAGCAGTCGCTCGAGCCGGTCATCGTCGTCACCCACGACCAGATCGCACGTAAGGCCTACGAGATCTGGCTGGCCAAGGGCAAGCCGCATGGGCAGGACGAGCAGAACTGGATCGAGGCCAAAGCCGCGCTCGAAGAGACGGTTTCGTAATCGGCGTCGGGTCGATTGAGGGCAAGACAGGCATGTCTGTCCTGCTTGGTCGTGAGCCTCGCAACCGAGCCCGCTACGTCAGGCCGTCCAGCACCTCGCTCGGCAACCCGCCATCGGGCACGGTGACCACGCCGATGCCCAGCCGCCGGTTCTCGTTGTCGGTGAAGACGAACTCGGTGGTCGGCAGTTTGTTTTTGATCTGGTCCCAGAGTTGGCTCACCTCGATCTCTGCGTCGTGCGTCGCGTCGCAGATGTCGTGGAACGCGATCAGCCCCCCGGGGCGGACCATCTTGCCGTACTCGATGAAGTCGGCTTTGACGCCGGGGTAGAAGTGGTCGCCGTCGATGAAGGCGAAGTCGATCGGCTTGCTTTTGAAAAGCGCGCGGACCTCGTCGCGCGTCGAGGCGTCGTGCGAGTTGCCGCGCAGAAGATGCAGCGTTTGGCCGTCTCTGGCGAAGGCATTGTAGAGGTCGGCCCGCGGCTCGTCGTAGCCGCCGCCGAACTTGCCCCACGGAAGGTCGGCGGAGACGAGTGTCGCGTCGTCGCTCGCGGCCTGGCACCAGAGGTAGAGCGTGCCGCCCTTGGCCGTGCCGATTTCTAAAACGCGGCTAGGCTGTAGATCGACGACCATCCGGTACAGCCCTTCGATCTCTTGCGGGGTCTGCAGCGGCTTGATCGATCGGAAGGTGCGCCGGCCCTTGAACGACATCGGCACGGCGAAGCGCGCGGCCTTGGACGGCAGCCGATACTCCAGCAGTTTGAGTTGCGACAGCGCCCGGCGGGTGTCCTTCGCGAGAAAGAGCTTGTAGAGCGAGCGTTTCCAGAGCGGGCGCATGCGGGGGTTCCTGTGGGACGCGCCGAATCGCGACGCTCATTCGTCAAGCGGACCAGTTTACAAGATGGATCAAGTCGCCGAAGCGCCGCCGCGCTGAGCCGCATCGCATCGCCACGCTGCTAAGCTAATACCTTATGGCTTCGCGTCCCAGCATCCTCACGATCGGCAACTTCGACGGCGTGCACCTCGGACACCGGGCCATCCTGTCGGCGTCGCGGCGCTTGGCCGAGCACGCGAGCGCGCGGGTGACCGCGGTGACCTTCGATCCGTTTCCCGTCGCGATTCTTCGGCCCGAGGCGACGCCGCCGCAGGTCATGTCGATCGATCAGCGGATCGAGGCCTTGCGCGACGCCGGGGCCGACGACGTCGTCGTGTTAAAGCCGTCGCCTGAGCTACTCGGCAGCGAGGCGTCGGCGTTCATCGAGGACCTGATCGACCAGCACGCGGCGGTCGGCTTTGTCGAGGGCGAAGACTTTCGGTTCGGCAAGCGGCGGGGCGGGGACATGGCGCTGCTCGAAGAGATGGGGCGGAGCCGAGGCTTCGCGGTCCAGGCGCTGCCGAGGGTCGAGACGCCGCTGAGCGATCAGACGGTCGCGCCGATCTCGAGCTCGCTGGTGCGCTGGCTCGTCGGGCGGGGACGCGTCGAAGACGCCGAGGCCTGTCTGGGGCGAACGTTCGAACTCGTCGGCACGATCGTCAAAGGCGAACAACGCGGCAGAACCCTCGGCATCCCCACCGCTAACCTCGATCCCCAAGCCTACGCGTCGCTCATCACCCCGATGGACGGCGTCTACGCGGGAACGGTGACGCTCGACCCCGCTCAAGGCCCGCTTCCCGCGGCCATCAGCGTCGGGGTCAAGCCCACTTTTGATCACGACCGGCTCACGATCGAGGCCCATCTGATCGATTACCAAATGGAACATCCCGACGGCCTCTACGGCAAGCCCGCTCGCTTCGGCTTTGCCCGTTGGGTCCGTGACCAGTACCCTTTCCCGGGGGTCCCCGAACTCAAAGAACAACTCGAACGCGACATCGCGACCGCCAGAACCCTTGTCGCAAACGACCTCTAACCCCGACCGCCTCGTACTCCCAGCACCTTGACCGACTACACCTCCACGATCACGCTCGACCGCGCCGCGCAACGCCTCGCCGAAACCACGGGTCCGATCACCGTCATCACGCACAGCAAGCCCGACGGCGACGCGGCCGGAACGCTCGTCGCGCTCGTCACCGCGCTCAACGCCATCGGGAAACAGGCCCGCGGCGTCCTGTCGCCGCCGATCACCGACGCCCTCGGTTTTCTCGCCGAAAGCCACGCGATCCAAGTCGCCGACGACCCCAACGATTTCCCAAACGACACCGATCGACTCGTCATCGTCGATACCGGCGCATACTCGCAACTCGGGCCGCTCGCCGAACCGACGCGCGGCCTGCTGGATCGCACGCTCATCCTCGACCATCACCTCTCCGGCGACATCGAGGCGAAAGAGAAGTACATCGACCCGACCGCCGCCGCCGCCGCCGAGATCATCGCGGAGCTGATCGATAGGCTCGTCGGCGATCGTGCGATCGGAGCGCAGGCAAGGCAGACGATCAACGACGCGCTCTTCACCGGCATCGCGTCGGACACCGGCTGGTTTCGCTTCTCCAACGTCACGCCCAAGACCCACCGCCTCGCCGCCGACCTCATCGCCGCGGGCGTGGATCACACCGGCTTGTACGCCCGGCTCGAGCAGGCCGAGCGCCCTGAAAAGCTCAAGCTACTGATCCGCGCGGTCGAGTCGCTCGAACTCCTGTCCGACGACCGCGCCGCGGTCATGACGCTGCGCGCGAAAGACTTCGCCGAAACCGGCGCGCGCACCGAAGAGACCGAACGCCTGATCGACCTCCCCCAGCAGGTCGGCTCGGTGCAGGTCATCGCCCTCATCAGCGAGGCTCAGACCGACCTCGGCCCGCAGACGCGCGTGAGCTTCCGAAGCAAGCCCACGACCCACGCGGTGAATGTGGCCGAGCTTGCGGCGACCTTCGGCGGCGGGGGGCACGCCCGGGCGGCGGGCGCCAAGATCGACGAGCCCATTGACCTCGTCCGACCCCGCATCGTGGCTGCCTTGGCCGAAGCGGTCGGCTCGGCCGCGATCGGCTGAGATCGGACGTGACCGGCTTTCAATGACGTCTTCGAACTCGCAGCCTGTCGGCCATTCGGTGGGAAAACTGTCGGTTGACCCGATTCTGGCCAATGCCCGATATTTCGTGGCCCTGTCGCTTGCATCCCCTATATCTTGTAGTAAAGTGATTTGAGTTAATGGAGAAACAGTGCCGTTTCGGCGACCAGGGAGACCCGCCTTGCCCGTACTCAGCGACCGACAGATCCGCGACCAGCGCGTGGTTGAGCCGTTCACGCCCGCCGAAAAAAGACCCGGACGCATCTCCTACGGCGTCTCGTCCTACGGCTACGACGCCCGCGTCGGCACGCTCTTTAAGATCTTCACCAACGCGCCCCTAGACGGCGGGGCGTCCATCGTCGATCCCAAAAACTTCGACGATCGCAACTTCGTCACCGTCGACACCGACCAGACCGGCAAGGACCACGTCATCGTCCCGCCCAACAGCTTTGCGCTGTGCGAGACGGTCGAGACCTTCGCGATCCCGCGCGACGTGCTCGTCATCTGCGTCGGCAAGAGCACCTACGCCCGCTGCGGGATCATCGTCAACGTCACGCCGCTCGAACCGGAGTGGCGGGGCAAGGTCACGATCGAGATCAGCAACACGACGCCGCTGCCCGCGAAGATCTACGCCAACGAGGGCATCGCGCAGATGATTTTTCTCAAGGCCGAAGAGCCCTGCGAGATCAGCTACGCGGACAAGGCAGGCAAGTACCAGGACCAGACCGGGCTGGTCTTGCCGAAGGTCGACTGAATCGATTCGCTTCGGAAAGGAGTCGAGTGCGGAGCGCCCGAACGGGGGCTGATACGGACAAAAAGGGCGGGTCACACGGAGCGCGAGGGATCGCCACGCGACGGACCGCAACCGACCGCGGCAAGACGCCGCCCGTCCCGCCCGATACGCACTGGCCAAGGCCGGCCGCGCGCTCGTTTCTTTCTCCTCCGCCCCTCGGACGCCGCCCGCGTTCGAGGGGCTTTGCCTTTCACGCATTCCAGAACATCATGAGGCGCAGTTGACCACGCAGCCGCCGGTTCACAACCCGGCGGACAAACAATCGGACGTGAATCGCGCGTCCCGATCCCGCAACGCTTCGATCGCGCGGTTGCGTGTCGTGATCTGTATCAAAAAAACGCCGCTCGGATGGAGCGGCGTTTCGCAGAGGGTTGGGTTGTCCGTCGAACTTACTCGGCGGCGCTGACCTCTTCGGTCGGCGCGAACATGCCGCTTTCCTTGTTGCCGCCGGACATGATGAAGGCGGTGAGGTCGCGGAGTTCGCTTGCGCTCATCGAGTCGACCAGACCGGCGGGCATCGTGGAGACCTTGGAGATCTCTTTCGAAGCGATCTGGTCCAGCGACACGGTGACGCGTTTGTCGGGCTGACGCTGGTCGGGCAGGACGACGACGCCGGCGTCGGTTTCTTCGATGAGCCGACCGATGACGAGCTTGCCGTCCTTGGTTTTGATCTCGGTCATGGCGTACTGATCGGAGATCTCGTGGCTAGGCTCGATGGTCGCACGCATGAGGTCCTCGACGGAGAACTTGTTGCCGGCCGTGGTGAGTTGCGGGCCGATGTCGGCGCCGAAGTCGTTGATGACGTGGCACTGCGAGCAGAGAGCCGACTGATAAAGTCCCGCCCCGCGATAGAAGTCGCGGTTGGAGAGCTTGCCGTCGACGAGCTTGGTCGCCTGCTCGGTGGTCCACTTGCG
>JBMYUK010000037.1:0-11899 GCA_049605275.1 Phycisphaeraceae bacterium | reverse complement strand
GTATGTCGCAACCCTGGATCTTTCCAGGACGCAATGCTTAAGTTGCAACTAGCTCCGTAGCTTATATTAGGATGTTCCACGTCTTAATCAGATTGGCCTTATTAATCGCTTTAATAAGTTTTTCTGGGCGCAATGGTGAGGTAGAAAACTCTGACATCAACCAACTGTCAGCAACATCGGGTTCAAATAACTTTGTATCGCACAGGTTTTGAGCGACTGATTCGTGTATCCCAAATACAAAGAGTCGCGGTCTGCTCTGCGGAATAAACCATTTTGCATCCAAAATGATCGCGTCAAGTTGATAACCAAGTTTTGCAAGCGAGGTTGTTGCCTGTCTAAAGTCTTTGCCGTCATTCGCATTCAGAAATCCGACAACATTTTCAAGCATCACCACTTTGGGTCGATCTTGATCGAGCGATTTGAGAACCTCGATAAACCCAAAATACGTCGACGAGTACTCTCCCTGAAAACCCTTCCAATGCCCGGCTAGTGACAAGTCTACACATGGGAATGATGCCGTTGCCAGGAACGCAGGCGTAGACCAACGATCAAGTACCGCACGCGTATTCCAAATATTTTCGACGTGGTACCCGTCCGACTCGTCGAACATGTCGGCGTACATCTGAAACTTTTTGGGTTCGATATCGTTGGCATAGCCGCATTGCCACCCTCCCGGCTCCAGCCCCATCCGCACTAAGCCGATCCCCGCGAAGAACTCTGCAAAGACTTTATGGCGTAATTGCGGGGTAGCGTTCACGATCATGCCAGCATTCTACCCCATGACGCATGGTACTTAAAGTCCGTGGACTTAAAGACATCAGCGCAGAGAATATGCAGGTGTCCAAACCGTGTGTTAAATCTGCTTTTGGTGCTCGTTTGAGATCGCTTCGTGAAGAACGCGGCTTGAGCCAGGAACAACTCGCGGGCATCGTCGGGCTGGATAGAAGCTACGTCGGCAGCGTGGAGCGTGGCGAACGCAATATCAGTATCGAAAACATCTGCAAAATTGCAACTGCATTAAAAGTTGAACCGGCGCAAATGTTCAGAGACTGGGGGGACAATTGACGCATCAACAATTTCGAAAACGTGCCCTGCGCGAGTTGCCCGACACAGCGGGGGTATACGCCCTCTGCGACTTGGATGATGTTCCAATTTACATCGGCCAAGCGACTGCTAGCAAGGACACGAGCATCCGCAAACGTGTGCAGCGGCACCTAACGAGCGCGCGATCCGATGTCATTGCAAATCGCCAACTGGACGTCTGGGAAGTTGCGTTTGTGCGCGGATGGGAATGCAATGATGCAGGCGAGCGAGCTAAGTTGGAAGCCCAACTCGTTCATCATTTCGATACCCTCAGCCCGCTTGTAAATGGCACAATACCCACCTACTCCGGCGAAATGGTTGCGGCGCTCCCGGAATACATCAGTGTTCAGATCATCGAAGATCAATTATTGGCAACGCGAAAAGATCCTGCGATACGTTTCCCAAGGCAAGCGGAGACGTTTCGTCAACTACTCGACTACGTCCTTAATGTCTACGATAAACCACATCTTCGAAGAGCTTTGCGAGTCCATCACGAGAGGATGACCCGCTATCTGCAGGCTTTTCTTGATAAGTGATTCCAACATCTTCAATCAAGTACCGGGGTCGGAAAAGAGATCGGGGGTCGTTTTAGGCTCCTTCAAGGGCCATGTCTGTCATCCGCCGAGTGTCTGGTCTTTAGGGGCGTGACTTGTTGGTCGCTTGGTGGTGCAGGCGGAGCATCGCTTCGGCGTAGCGTTTGCCGAGTTGGAGTTGGCTTTCGGTGTCGAAGTGCCACTTGTCGTAGGTGGTGAGGCCTTTGGAACTGGCGACGGCGGTGTGGGGGACGGACTCGGGGAGGTCGGCGATGATGTCGTTGATGGGTTGGTGGGGTTCGAATCGGATTTGACCGGCGACGAAGGGCAGGCGTTCGTCGCCGAGGTCTTTGCGGAGTTGGGCGATGAGGGAGTTGAGCTTTTGGGCGTAGTCGTCGGGGTCTGCGCTGTTGGCTTCGCCCTGGTGCCAGAGGACGCCCTTGAGTGTGCCGATCTTCGTCGCGGCGCGGGCGCGTTTGAGGAGTTCCCGGTAGTAGCGGGCGTCTTGGCCGAGCCACTGTTCGATCCTGCTTCCGCCGCGTGCGTTGACGACGAGGCCGAGGGTGGCGTCGGGGTTGGCTTCGAGCAGGGTTTGGGCGAAGGCGTAGCCGGGGCCGAGCTTCTGCATGCCCTCGCCTTTGCGGATGGTGGAGTAGAGGTTGAAGGGGTTTTTAGCGGGGGTCCACTGGTTCTGTTTGTCGAGGAGGTAGGCGCGGTCGAGGACGCCGGCGATTTCGGCGGGCACCTTGGCTCGGCCGGCCATGTTGGACTGACCGATGAGCAGGTAGACGTGGACGTCTTCTTTGGCCGGGGGCTGAGCGGGCGCGCTCGGCTCGGACGCCGGCGTATCGGCCAGAGCGTGCGGCGCACCGAGCAGGCAGAGACTGACGAACAGAACGATGAGCGATCGCGATGTTTTCATGCGTCAAGCATAGCCGGAAGTCGGCGTGCGTTGAACGCAGTCTTCGAAGGGCGATGGAGGTGGATGACGGGCGCGATCGCGATCGGCCTGCGGCGAGTCAGAGGCCCCACTTGGATTGGAGTGACTGGGCCTGGGCGGCGGCGGGGGTGTCGGGCCAGTTCTTGATGATTCGGCCGAGGTCGCGGGTGATCGCGCGGACGGTTCGGGCGTTGCGGCGGTCCTGGCCGACGGCGGGGTCTTCGTGCAGGCCGATCGACTCGGCCTCGGCGATGACCTCGCGGAGCATGCGCATCGATCGCACGCGGTCCATCAGCTTGTCGTCGGCGTCCATCGCGGCCTTAACGTCGGCGAAGGGCTTGGCGAGTTCGTCTCGGCCGAAGAGTTCGATGGCTTTCTCCGCCATGGCGTAGGCGGCGGCGGGGTCGTCGGCGCGTGTGCTTTGGATCGCCTGTTCTCGGAGCTTTGCCCAATCGGTGACGGCGGCGAGGATCGCGCCGGCTTCCTGCATCTGCTCTTCTTTCGGGGCGCGTTCGGCGAAGCGGCGGACCTGCGCGAGCGGGCGGTCGATGCTTCGGCTTTGCTCGTTGATGTCCTCGAGTTGGCGGTCGAAGTAGGTCGCTTCGACGCCGGTGACGATCGGGTCGGGCTTGGGCGCTTCTTCTTTTTCTTTCTTCGGCAGGCGGAAGCTGCGCATGGCTTGTTCGAGGGCTTGCTCGACGCCGCCGGGCCGACCGTTCCAGAGGAATTGGCCGTTGGGCGCGAAGAGGAAGACATCGGGGATGCCGCGGACGTTAGAGCCGGGCAGGTGTCCGCCGTTGTAGACGGCGACGTGGTTGCTCTTGGCTCGGCTTTCCCACTTCTCTTTGATCTGGTTGATGGAGCCGCCCTGTGCGTGATTGGCGACGACGACGAGGCGGTCGTGGCCGTAGTCCTTGGCCAGTTCGGTGATCTTGGGGATCGAGGCGATGCAGGGCGGGCAGTTGATGCCCCAGTACTCGACGATGACGAATCGGCCGTTGAGGTCGTCGTTGGTGATCTTGGGTCCGGTGACGTAGGTGCCGAGGCTGAACTTGCTGAGGTCGGGCGTGGCCGAGGCGGACATCGGCGAGCACAGGAGGCCGAGCGCGAGCGCAGCGAACGTAACGATAGACGGCAGGCGTTTTTTCATGTCGATTCCCTCGGTGAAAAGGCGGGTTTCTAGGCGGGGCATGTCGGAAGCTACCTGATTGTAGTCGAGACGACCGCGACCACCATGAACATTCATCGACTTTTTCGTGGAGTCGCTTTGCGGCTTGCGCATTGCGCGGGTGCTGTGGCGGCTGCGACAAAAAAGCCCCGCGGCGTATTGCGGCGGGGCGATCGTGCATGCCCCCTCTAGGACTCGAACCTAGAACCCAGTGATTAAGAGTCACTTGCTCTGCCAATTGAGCTAAGGAGGCGGGGGTTTGGACCGAGGATTGTCGGGCGAGGGGTCGGGGTTGTCAACCTTCTGCGCGTCGCGAGGCGTGGGCGTCCGTGGCGTGGTGGTTGAGGAGGGGGACGACGGCCGAGCCTGTTAGGATGTTGCGATGCAGCGGCCGACGCGGATTTTGATCTTTGGCATACTCTGCCTGGTGGTGGGTGGCGGGTCGGGTCTTAAGAGTTTGTTTGAGGCGGGGGTTGCGTTGGCGGGGCCGGAGCGTCTGTCGTCGATGGTGGAGATGGTCGAGGCTCAGGGACAGAGTTTGTCTGCGTCGCAGCGTCGCGACCTTGAGACGCAGATCGAGGCGATGCGCTCGCCGGTGTATCGCGGCGGGCTGGGGGTGAAGACGCTGGCGAGCTTGGGGATGGCGGGGGTGCTGGTGGTCGCGGGGTTCGGTCTGCTGCGGGATCAGGCGTGGTCGCTTAGGCTGGCGCGGGTGTGGGCGTGGTACGCGATCGGGTCGGCGGGGTTCGTCGCGGTGTTGCAATCGGTCTACCTCGTGCCCGCGATGCAGCAGCACGCCCCGGCGGTCGGCGGGATGGCGGGCGCGGCCTACTTCGGGATCGCCGTCTCGCTGGTGCTCTTGTGCGTCTTCCCGGTGTTGTTGCTGCGGCTGTTGCCGGCGCCGGCGGTGGTGGACTACTTGAACAATCCCGCGTCGCGGGGCACGCGCTCGCCGGCGGCCGCGACGCCTGCGTACACCTATCGCCCGCCGACGCCGACGCATGCCCAGACGCCGCCAACGCCGGCTACGCGACCGATGTTGGATGCCTCGTCGCAGGTCTCGCCGCGCGCCGCCGACACGACCTGGCGCGACGATCCGTGGAACGACCCTTCGAGTCAATAGCTTAGGAGCCGAACATGCCCGAACTCGCCGGACAACGCGTCTTGATCTTCGTCGGCGACGATTACGAAGAGATGGAACTG
Source organism: Phycisphaeraceae bacterium (assembly GCA_049605275.1). Taxonomy (GTDB): domain Bacteria; phylum Planctomycetota; class Phycisphaerae; order Phycisphaerales; family Phycisphaeraceae; genus JAHQVV01. The sequence goes on along the minus strand of JBMYUK010000037.1, from coordinate 6,972 downwards.
CAATACCCCAAGTACCGCTTGCGCGAGGCCGGGGCCGAGGTCGTCGTCGCCGGGCTGGACGCGGGCGCGACGCACAAGGGCAAATACGGCTATCCGCAGGTCAGCGAAGCCAAACTCGCCGATCTCTCGGCCGACGACTTCGACGGCCTGGTCGTTCCCGGGGGCTGGATGCCCGACAAGCTCCGCCGCTACGACGAGGTGCTGTCGATCACGCGCGACATCGATGCGCAGGGCAAGTGCCTCGCCTCGATCTGCCACGGCGCGTGGATCAACATCTCCGCGAACGTCGTCGAGGGCTACCGCTACACGTCCACGCCGGGCATCAAGGACGACCTCCTGAACGCGGGCGTCAGCGAATGGGTGAACGAAGAGGTGGTCGTCGATCGCCACCACGTCAGCGCTCGGCGGCCGGACGACTGCCCGGCGTTTTGCGCGGCGATCATCGCGGTGATGTCTCGTTAGCCGTTGCCTGAAAGGCGACGCGTTGCCCCGAAGTACGCCATGTCCAACGAAACCTTTATCACGAGCCCGCAGAACCCGCGGGTGAAGGCGCTGGCGAGGCTGCGCGATCAGCGCGGTCGGCGCAGGGCCGGTCGTTTTATCGCGGAGGGACATCGAGCGGTCTCGCGAGCGATCGGGGCCGGGCTGCGTATCGAATCGATCTGGACGTGCGCTGATTTTCTTTCCGCGGCGTCGGAGTTAGCAGACAAAGTCGATTGCGAGCGTGTTGCGGTGTCTGCCGCGGTGTTCAGGAAGATTGCGTATGTGCGCGAGCCGGAGGGGATCCTCGCGGTGTGCGAGCCGCCGAGTTGGTCGATCGATGCGCTGCCGCCGGTCGATGCGTCGTCGCTGGACCTCGTGGCCGTGGGCACCGCGAAGCCCGGCAACCTGGGCGCGATGGTGCGTACGGCCGACCTGGCCGGTTGTCGGGCCGTCCTCGCGGCGGGCGCGCCGGTAGACGCGATGAACCCGAACGCCATCCGCGCCTCGACGGGCTCGGTCTTCACGCTGCCTACCCTATCGATGCGCGAAGACGAAGCGATCGGCGCGTTGTTGGGTTCGGGCGTGCGCATCCTCGCGGCCGTGGTCGACGGCGCGGTCGAACACACGCAAGCGAACTACGCCGGGCCGTGCGCGATCGTCATCGGACCGGAAGACACGGGCCTCGATCAAGCGTGGCGCGACGCCGCCGCCGCGTCCCAAGGCCAAACGATCCGCATCGCCACCCGAGCCCGCGCCGCCGACTCGCTCAACGCCTCGGTCGCCGCCGGCATCCTCCTCTTCGAAGCCACCCGTCAACGCGCCCGACCCGAGCTACAATAGCCCTATGTCCGACACCGCGACCCACACCGATTTGTTCGACGCCGTCATCCAGCCGCTGATCGACAGCGAGGACTTCGCCGAGGTGAAGCGCACCGACGCCGGCGTCCGCTGCGATGCGCTCTACGTCGAGGAAGACTGCTACTACGCCGTCCACGCCGAGGCCGACGGCGCGGTCTGGGTCGGCTGGTACACGCCCGACCGCTGGCTGAGCGAGTCCGTCGAGGCCGACCTCGTGCACACCGGCGACAAGATCGACGAGCTCCTCGAAGAAGAGCTCGTCGACCAGGGCCTGTCGATCAAGATCAAGCTCGAGCACTTCCGAAACCAAGACAAGATCTTCGTCTTCCGCGGCAGGCTCACGCTGCCCAGCGATGCGTCGGATGCTGCCGCGACCGTCGTCAAAACATTGCGCGCGTTCCATGCCTGCTTCGTCGAACTCGGCGACATGGGCCCGGACGAGGACGAGTGATCGCGCCGGCCGCCGCTTTACTTCTCGAACACCTCATCGAAGAACACGCGCATGTGTTGCCAGGAGCGCCGGTCCGCTTTCTCGTCGTAGGCCGCGCCCCGCGACGGATCGTCCCCGGCCATCGGCTGGGTGAACGAGTGCACCGCGCCGCTGTACTCGATCATCTGCCAGTCGACCCCGGCGTCGTCGAAAGACTTCTTCATCGCGTCGATGCCTTCTCGCGGGACGAACGGATCGTCCGCGCCGTGGAGAACCAGGACCTTGGCCTTGATGTTTTTCGCGTCTTCGGGCGTTGGCGCATCGAGCCCGCCGTGGAAGCTCACGACGCCGGCCACGCTCGCCTGCGCTCGAGCCAATTCGAGCACGCCCGTCCCGCCGAAGCAGTACCCGATCGCCGCGATGCGCCGCGATTCGAGTCCGGTCGTTGCGCTGAAGACCGCCAGACCGCTGAGCAGGCGCTGTCGAAAGAGCATGCGATCGTTCTTGAACTTGCCCGACGCTTTGCTCGCCTCCTGCATGTTCGTCGGGGCGAAGTCCGTGCCGTAGACATCCATCGCGAACGCGACGTACCCGAGCGCCGCCAGCTCGCGCGCCCGGCGTTTCTCGTAATCGGTCAGCCCCATCCACTGGTGAACGATCAGGACGCCCGGCGTCTCGATCGCGCCCGGCTTCGGCAGGCCGTCTTGCAGCTGAGGCGCGGTCTTCGTGTTCCACGCGAGATAACCCGTCATCGTCGTGTCGCCGTCCCGGTACGTCACTTCTTTCGTCTTGACCTCGGCAAGCATGGGCAGCGTCATCGTCAATCCAATCAGCAGTGCGGCAAAGCGCTTCATCGTCGGCTCCTGGGTCGGGTATCGTGTCGTCGTGTTCCTTCAACAGCATAGGGCAACGAGCGATGGCGATGGCGACTGATTTTTCCTGCGGCGTGATCCCGGTGCGCGTGGTCGATGGGGTGCGCGAGTTTCTGCTGGTCAAGCACAAGGCCGGGCACTGGTCGTTTCCCAAGGGCCACCCCGACGACGGCGAGTCGCACGTCCAAACCGCCCTACGCGAATTGAAAGAGGAGACCGGCATCGCCCGCGTCGACCTCGACGAAGACCGCTCGTTCGAAGAGACCTACGACTTCACGAAGCGCAGCGGCAAGCGGGTGCGCAAGCGCGTGGTCTACTTCCTCGGCCGAGTGAGCGCGGGGCAATCGATCCGCCTGCAGGCCTCGGAGGTCGCCGACTACGCGTGGGGCGACGCCGCCGAGACCCGCGAGCGCATGAGCTTCGACGAGGGCAGAGCGCTTCTGGACCGCGCGGTCGATCATCTCGATCGGCAAACCGGCTAGTACGTTCAGCGCAACAAACATCGTCGCGATGCTACGCATCGCCGGACGCTCGCGATAAGCGTGTCATGCTTTGCCTGCGACGCGTAGCGTCGCGGCTGTTTTCATCAGAAAACTCGTAACAGAATTCGTATAAGCACGACTGCGAAGGTTCGATTGTGCGTGCCGGGCGCGTTACGCCGCGGAATTCGCGTGTTCGCTGGTGTCCTGGTAGCGGGCCCGGGTCTCGAGGATGGCGGGCAGGCAGGCGTTGAACGCGTCGAGGACCTTGGGGTCGAAGTGTTGGCCTCGGCCGTCTTGGAGGATCTGCAGGCAGCGGTCCAGCGGCATCGCTTCTTTGTAGGGTCTTTCGGAACTGAGCGCGTCGAAGACATCGGCGACCGCGGTGATCCGGCCGGAGAGCGGGATGGCCTCGCCTTTGAGTCCGTTGGGATAGCCCGTGCCGTCGAACTTTTCGTGGTGCGTGCGGGCGATCTCCTCGGCGAGGATGAGGAGCGGATAGTCGGCGTCGCGGAGGATGCTCGCGCCGATCTCGCAGTGCTGGACGAGCAGCGACTGGTCGTTGTCGGCCATGTTGCCGAGGATGTCGCTGCCGAAGCTGGCGTGGCCCTGCATCAGCCCGAACTCGTGGTCGGTCAGTCGCCCGGGCTTGAGGAGGATGCTGTCGGGCATGCCGATCTTGCCGATGTCGTGCAGCGTCGCGGCGAGCGCGAGGGTCTGACTCTGCGCGGCGGGCAGGCCCAACTCCTCTGCGATGAGTCCGACGTAGGCGCTGACGCGGCGGACGTGGTTGCCGGTGTCGTCGTCGCGGTACTCGGCCGCGCGGGCGAGGCAGTGGATGATCTGCTCGCGGGTGCGGACGACGTCTTCGGTTCGGCGTTGGACCTCGTCCTCGAGGATGCCGGTCTGGCGAATGACCTGGTCGTAATATTTGCGGGCGTCACGCGCGTGGGCGTGCAGGAGCGTCTGGTCGATGACCTGTTTGGCGAGTTTGGTGAGCAGTTCGCGATCGCGATCGCAGAGCCCGCGCGGCTTGTAGTCGATCAGGCAAAGCGTGCCGAGCAGCATGCCATCGGGATCGACCAGCGGCGCCCCGGCGTAGAAGCGGATGTTCGGCTCGCCGGTGACCAGCGGGTTGTCGGCGAATCGCTTGTCTCGCGTCGCGTCCTCGACCACCATCACGCCGGACTGCAGGATGGCGTGGCCGCAGAACGACACGTCCCGGCTCGTCTCGCAGGCGTCCAGCCCGCACTTGGCCTTGAACCACTGGCGGTCGTCGTCGATCAGGCTCACCAGCGCGGTGGGCACGTCGAAGAGGTGCGCCGCGAGGTTGACGATGTCGTCGAAGCCCTGGGTCGCTTCGGTATCGAGGAGGTCGTAGGCACGAAGCGCCTTGAGCCGTTCGGATTCGTTATCGGGTTTGGGGGGCACTTGCATGTCCCAAACATCGTCGCTTAGGCCGCCGAGATTGAGTGCACGGGGCTTGTCCGAAGTCGATTTGGTATCTCGTGAGAAGCTGTGCCGGTTGTAGGGGGGCGACACGGCCGCGTCGAGCGTACCTCTCGAACGAAGACGAAAGAGGGCGCGTCTGATACGTATGTCAATCAGGATTGACGCGTTGGGTATCCGCCGGGCAACGCACGGGGGTCGAGCCACTTTCTACTTTGATCGCGGTCATGCCGAATAGACCCCAGCCGATTCGACCCCAGCGTGTGACGCGGCGGTTATCAAGACGTGCGAGGTTTTTGCGGGATGCGTCTTACTTGTCGGATATCGGCTCGAAGCTCTAACCCCGGCAAATGCTCCGGACAAGCCGGCCTGCGACTTCGGCGTGACGAGGCACCGCTTCTTACTCGCCGCTGTTCTCGTTCGTGATGATGTTGGGCAGGCCGCCCTTGACGTACGGGCCGAAAGGGTTCGCGTAGACGTCGGTGAACATCTCATCGACCGGCATCTCCGGGCTCTCCTCGGCGAACTTGATCGCGTCTTTGCTGACCTGCTTGGCCTTGTTGTCGAGTTCGCTGCACTGGTCCTGAGTGGCCTTGTCCGATTCGATGAGCTGGTTGACGAGGATGTTGATGCAGTCGCGGTCTTTGTACTCGCCGACCTCGTCTTTGCTGCGGTACTTCTGGGGGTCGGACATGGAGTGACCCTGGTAGCGATAGGTCTTGACGTTGATGAAGGCCGGGCCGGGGTTGGCGCCCTCGCGTGAGTAGGCGATCTGGTCCCAGTCGCCGCGCTTCCATTGGGGATTCTTCGCGCCGCGGGTCATGGCGACCTGCTCGGTGAAGGTGTTGTAGACGTCGAGCACGTCGAGCCCGTCGCACTCGGCGTAGCGCATGCCGAAGGCCTCGGCCTTGGCGCTGAGGTCGTTGGCCATGGCGGTGCCGCGGCTGATGTGCGTGCCCATGGAGTAGTTGTTGTTTTCGAGGACGAAGATGACGGGCAGGTTCCAGATGGCGGCGAGGTTCATGGACTCGAAGAACGCGCCCTGGTTGAGCGCGCCGTCGCCGAGGTAGCAGAGCGCGACGCCGTCTTTCTCTTCGTATTGCAGCGCGAAGCCGAGACCGGCACCGAGCGGGCATTGTCCGCCGACGATGGCGTGTCCGCCGTACATGTGCCGGTCGCGGTCGAACATGTGCATGGATCCGCCCTTGCCCTTGGCGCAGCCGGTGATCTTGCCGTACATCTCGGCCATGCAGTAGTTGGGGTGCATGCCGCGGGCGAGTGCGAAGCCGTGGTCGCGGTAGGGCCCGACGATGGGATCGTCGTCTTTGAGCGCGGAGATCGAGCCGACGGCCGAGGCCTCCTGCCCGATGTAGATGTGGCAGAACCCGCCGATCTTGGCCTGCTGATAAGCCTGCATGGTCCGCTCTTCGAACCGGCGGATGAGCATCATGTCGTAAAGCATCTTGACCAGTTGGTCGTCGGTCAGCGCCTCGGCGGGTTTCTTGCCCTTGGCGGCGTCGGCGTCGGAGGGGCTGGCGTTGGTCGCGGTCATGGGGTCACCTTGATTTGCGGAGGTCCTTCGGGGCGCGGAGGCCGACGGCGAAACGCATCGTGCCGGGCCTGACGCCATCGGGTCGAACCCGACGAGCGTCAACCGAGCCTCGATCGCGCTCGAGCAGACAGCGGATCGCGTGCCGAGCGAGGCAAACAACGCCCATGCCCAGCGACTTAGTTTAGATCGGCCCACTGCGACCAGCAAGTAAGTCCGCTCGATCGCGACGCGGCGACCTCCATCGCCTCGCGATGCGGTAAACTCCTCGGATTCCTTTTATGGAGCTGCCGCTTGTCCTCGGCCCGCCACGCCCTAACCCGGCTCGCCATCCTGATCCTACTGTCGATCGCCGCGATCCCCCCTCACGCCATCGCCGTGCAGGCCATCGATCCCGAGGGGCGACTCGTCCGAGAGGTCCGCGTCGTCGGCCTCGATCAGACCCCCGAGCAGCTCGTCCGAAACGTCATCCGCACCGAGGTCGGCAGCCCCTACCGCGCCGCCACCGTCAGCGAAGACATCACCCGCCTCACCTTCCTCGGCCGATTCGACACCGTCGTCACCCAGGTCCAACCCAACGACGACGGCTCGATCAACGTCATCTTCCAGGTCACCGAGCAGGCCACCCTCAAGGCCATGCGCTTCGTCGGCGCCAAGCGATTCGACACCGACGAACTGCTCACCCAGGTCCTGCTCACCCCCGGCGACCCGATCGACAAGTCCCTCATCGACCGCGGCGCACGCGCCATCGAACAGGCCTACGCCGAGAAAGGACACTTCGCCGCCTCGGTCACTTACGACGAACAAGCGCTCAAAGACGACCGCGAACTGATCTATCGCATCACCGAGGGC
>JBMYUK010000036.1:0-11928 GCA_049605275.1 Phycisphaeraceae bacterium | reverse complement strand
TTCCGATGAACTCGGGCTGGATTCGCTGGATTATCTCATGCTGATCACGAGCATCGAGAAGCAATACGGCGTGCAGCTGACGGCCGAGGAAATCGGCCCGGAGACGATGCGCGACCTGCGAACGCTCGCGGCCTATCTTCAAACCAAGATGCCGTAGGCGTTGGACCACGACGGCCCCGACACGCACCATGCAAGCAGCGAACACCGAGACTATGCCCAGGCCCGTCGTCGTCGTCCCGACTTACGAGAACGGTCGTACGGTCGTGGATATCGTCAGGCGGGTGCTGGATGACGGCTGGCGATGCGTGGTGGTCGATGACGGCAGCCGCGACGGGAGCCACGACGCCTTAACCGCGTTGCGAGAAGCGTTCGGCGGGGAGCGACTTGACGTAATCAAACACGATCGAAACCGAGGCAAAGCGGCGGCGATGCAAACCGGTTTCGACGCGGCGTCTGCGCACGGCACGCACGCGATCACGCTCGACGCCGACGGGCAGCACGACCCCGAGCAGATTGCGTTGCTTTGGGACGCGGCGCTCGCCGATCCGGAGTCGATCGTTCTGGGCGAGCGGCCGTGGTCGGTCGAGGGCGGCACGCCTTTGCGGTCTCGCCTCGGCCGTCGCGTGTCCAATGCGTTGGTTTGGCTTCAGAGCGGCCTCGAAGTCGCAGACTCGCAGACCGGGTTCCGGGTGTATCCGCTCGCGATGCTCGAGCGCATCCCCTGCCAAACGGCGCGGTTTGCGTTCGAGACCGAGATCCTGATTCGGGCCGCTCGATGCGGTGTGACGACGTCGCGAGTGCCGATCCGTTCGCGTTACTTGCCACGCGACGCTCGGGTCAGCCACTTCAAACCGCTGCGCGACTCGGTTCACAGCCTGTCGATGCAGGTCGGGCTGATCCGCGAGCATCCGCTTCTGACCCGAACGCTGCGCGGGTGGCTGCGACATCAGGTCCTTTACTTGCCGCTGTTTCTATTCCTATTGATCGGCGTCGTTCGCGAAGGGCTCAGCCCCGAAGCGCAGTGGCACCCGGCTTTTCTCGCCGCGTCGATCAGCGGGCTGGCGGTGCTCGCGCTTTGGCGACGGCTGAGCCTCGGCTACGAGCCGGTGCCCGCGGCCTGTCTGATCTTTCTCTTCTTCGGGACCTTCGGCGTACTCATGAAAGGCACCGGCGTCTACGAGATGATCCACAGTAGCTATGGGTCGCTCAAAGAAGTCGCCCTGCTCCTGTGGGTCGCGGGCGTGTGCCTGGTCCTCGCGGTCGTTCGACCGGCCTGGCTTTTGGGTGTCGGTCAATTGCCGCGACCGTCCGCACGATACGGCGCCTGGCTCTTGGCGGGCGTGAGCGTGGTCGCGGCGATCATCGCGGTCTCGCTACACGGTGCGCATACGGCCTTGGCCGGGGCGATGCCGTTTGTCATGGTCCTACTCGCGCAGTCGCTCGTTCGGCGGAGGGCGCTGTCATGAATCAAACGCGCCCCACGATCTCGCAAGACGAACAGAACGCGGAGCCCGGCGCGTCGAAGAGCCCGCTCGCCCCCGCGCCGGGTCTCAAGCAATATTTCGAAACCGAAGCCGATCGCAGGGATCGGACCCGAGAGATGTTCGACGGCGGCGCTTCGGGTTACGACAAGGCCGAGTGGCTGACGGGCCTGGGCGTGGGCCCGTGGTACCGGCGTCATGTCCTGAAGAACATGGGGCTGAAGCCGGGACAGGCCGTGCTCGACGTGGCGATCGGCACGGGTCTGGTCGCGCAGGAGATACAGAAGTTGATCCAGCCCGGCGGCGAGCTCGTCGGGCTCGATCCTTCGCCGGGCATGCTCGCGGAGGCGAAACGAAAGCTCGACATCGAAACGATCGAGGGCTACGCCGAATCGATTCCGCTGCCAGACGATCGCTTCGACGCGTTGACGATGGGCTATGCGCTGCGTCACGTCAGCCGGTTGGACGCGGCCTTCGCCGAGTACCTGCGTGTCCTCAAGCCCGGGGGGCAGGCGTGCCTGATGGAAATCGCTCGACCCGAAGGAAAACTCAAGCGCTTCTTCGCGAAGCTCTACATCCGCAACGTCGTTCCGCTGCTGGCCCGGCTGTCTGGCGAGAAGAAAGCGGTCGCGCGCCTCTGGCGATACTACTGGGAAACCATCGACGTGTGCGTCGACGCCGAGGCCATCATGCAGGCGATGCGCGACGCCGGCTTCGAGGCGGTCCGCTGCGATCAAACGATGGGGCTCTTCCGCGAATACCACGGCACGAAGCCGCGCTCAAACGCCGACCACCCCCCAACCCGATCAGAATCGCAGCGTTGAGATCTCGGCGGCGATGTCCTGTCGCAGATAATTCACCCACACGTTGTAGTTCTTGTGGATGTACTCGACGTCGCCCTCTTTGACATAGTCCATGTTCTCGCTGTCGGCGTATTGGATGAGGATCGCGTCGCTCGCGTAATCGATATCGACGACCACTTTATGCCGTCCGCGGATGAGGTTGCTCGCGGTGATGACCTGGCCTTGCTTGGTATCGACGGCCCAGCCCCGCTTGGGAATCGCGGTGCGCAACGCGCCTTCGACCTTGGGCTTCTCGATGCCTTCGATCGGGATCGGCTGCGGGGCCGTCACCTGCGTTCGAGATTTACAGCCGACCATCGGCAGCAGGCAGATCAGTAACAAGGCGAGCAGGCGTGCATTGAATGTCTCGATCATGGTATCCCTCGTTTCCGGAGAAGTGACAGGAGTGAATGTCTACGCGCGATTATAATATGATCGAACACGATCGATCGAAACGGATCGTTTAATCGCGAAGCCTGTCGGGGACCGGTGTGTGGAAGTACATCCGTCAAGTTAGGTCGAGTCCGCGATCCAAGGCCGAGAGATAGCGCAACGATGAATCCGCATCGCCAACACGCCGCGATCGACCCGACGCAATTGCCGCACGGCGAAGGGTTTCGCTGCGTCACCGCGGTCGATGACGTCCGAGTCGCCGAAAACGGTTCGACGCACGGCACCGGCCGATGGGACCTTACCGGCGACGAGCGTTTTTTTGCGGATCATTTTCCGGGACGACCCGTCCTGCCGGGGGTTTTGCTGATCGAGTCGCTCGCGCAGTTCAGCGGCCTGGTTCACTACGCCTCCGATCCGTCTTCCGGCACGACGCACGCGGGGATCGCCTCGGTCGACGTGCGGCTACTCAAGCCTGTGACGCCGCCCGCCCGGATCGTGCTCGAGACAACGAGTCAAGAGACCGCGGGCTCGCTGACGCGATTCGCCGTTTCGGCGCTTGTGGATGGCAAGCGTGTCGCCCGCGGCAGCATCTTTCTCACCGTATGGGACGCGGAGTCGCCGAAGCCATGAACGAGCGAACGATCAAGCGGATACGTCTTTCATGCGTTTGGGCGGTCTTGATTGTCTCGGTGCTGGGCCTGGGTGTTTCGAGTGTCCGGGCCGAGGCATCTGAATCGGAGCGATGGGAGCGGCTCGCGAAGGTGCTAGAGACTTCTCCGACGCCTAAGACCGTCCGCGGCACATTCGAGCAGGTCCGCACCAGCCTGCTGCTCAGCGAACCGATCACGAGTGAGGGATCCTTCATCAGCGCCGGCGCGGTCAGTCGCTGGTCACTTGGTAAGCCGGACAGCATCGAAGTCCGGCTCGACGCGGAGTCGATGCGGATTTATTACGCCGAGGACAACGTGCTCGAGATCTATCCGGTGACCGAGCAATCGATACCCGCGCTCAATCAGCGCCCCGATCTCGAACGACTCGCCAGCGACTTTCGTTTAGTGGGCATCGACATCGACGAGCGCGTTGTCTCGATCGAGCTCGTTGCAAAAGGCAAGATGCGCAAGCACCTGCAAGCGCTTCGTCTCGTATACGACGCCAACAAAGGCGTCCTCCGACAACTCGTCACCACCGATCCCGCGGGCGACACGACCCGGATGACGCTCACCAACATCGTGATCGACGAGCCGATCGAGGAGCAGGCACTGGATCTAGAGGTGCCCGACGATGCACGCGTCGAGCGGCCGGCCGATACCAAATGACTGACTCGCGGCTCGCATCGGGCGTCTGCTCTCTTCGTTATGTTTCATCAAACCGCTCTCCGACTTCTGTTTGCCGCGGCGGCGCGATTCCCGGGCGTGCTGCATCGATGCCGTGTGTTGCTCGCGGCCGTGGTCTGGCGATGCTCGGGTGAAGTGCGTCGGACTTGCCGAGCGAACGGACGCGTGATTCTCGGGACCGAAGCGGAACCTGAAGACATCGATGAATACGGCCGAGGCGTGATCGCTGAGTTCATCCGTTTCGTGACGGAGATCGCCTTGGCTCGTCGGCTCAGTCGCGAGGCGATCCTGTCGCGCATCGGCACGATCGAGGGTCGCGAGCACTTCGAAGCGGCCGAGCGGATGCGGCGCGGGCTCGTCGTCGCCACTTGTCACTGCGGCAACTTCGAAGTGGGAGCGGCGGCGGTGACGGAGCGGGCGAGCGAGACGCACGTATTGTTTCAGGGCGATCGCCAGAGCGGCTTTGAACAAATGCGATCGTCACTGCACGAGCATCTGGGTATCGCGGAAGCTCACGTGGAAACCGGCCTCGCCGCGTGGATGCAACTGCGTGACGCCTTGACGCGAGGCGGAGCGGTCTTGATTCAGGCCGACCGCTGCATGCCGGGGCAGGACGGGATCGCCACGCCGTTTTTCGGAAGCCAATTAGTGATGCCCGACGGCCCGGCGAAACTCGCCCGCTTGGCCGACGCACCGATTCTGCCGGTCGCCTGCGTGATCGAATCGGACGAGCGCACGCGGCTGATCATCGGCCCGCCGATCGACCCGCGCGACAGCGACGGCTTCGATCATCGGGCCCGGCGATCGCTCGCGGCGTTCTTTGAAGGGGTGGTCCGCACGTACCCGACGCAATGGCATACACTTCATAGCGTTTTCGTCGAGCCGGAGTGAATCCGATCGACACGTATCCTGTGATGAAGCAATCGATTCACCAGTCAGCACCCGCGATCACCGGCATGGGCTGCATCAGTCCGCTCGGCCTCGGCGTCGAGGCGCAGGTCCGAGCCATCGCCGAAGACCGAGTCGGGTTGGCCGCGTTCGAAACCATGGAGCAGGCGGAGGCGGTGCGACAGGAATCGCTGATCGGCGGCGAGTGTCGCGGTCTGGACGACGTGGCGATTCAGGAGCGCGCCGCACGAGGCTTATCCCTCGCGGTGCGCGAGGCGCTCAACAACGCGGCAGTCGATACGGCTTCGCCGCCGTATGCGCCCAAGCGTATCGCCGCGGTGTTGGGGACGAGTCTGCACGGGATGAATGCCGCGGGGGCTTGGCTACGCGGGGCCTCGCCGAAGGTCTTCGATTCTTTCCTCGCGGGAAATATCCTCGAACAGGCGCTGGCGGGCACGCCGGTCGGCGGGTTGCGGGCGACTTGTTCATCGGCGTGTGCGTCTGCGTTGTCATCGATCGGGCACGCGCGCACGCTACTCGAATCGAACGCGGCCGACATGGTGCTGTGCGGCGGCTACGACCCGATCAGCGAGTATTCGGTCGCGGGGTTTCACTCGCTACGCGTGGTCAGCCCGGACCGTTTGCGGCCGTTTGCCGAGGGCCGCTTAGGCATGCAGGTTTCCGAGGGTTACGCGGTGCTGATCCTCGAACGCGCAGAAGACGCCGAGCGTCGCGGCCAACCGATCCGCGCGATCGTCGCGGGCATCGGCGAGTCGTCGGATGCGCATCATCTGACCCAACCCGATCCCAAGGGGGCGGGTGCCGCGGCGGTGATGCGCGACGCGTTGGCTGACGCGCATCGTCAACAAAATTCGATCGGGCTCATCGTAGCGCATGCGACGGGGACGCGCGACAACGACGCGGCCGAGGCTCAGGCGGTACGTAGGGTTTTCGGCGACGACGGACCAGCGGTCACCGCGCTCAAAAGCCGCGTGGGCCACACGCTCGGCGCTGCGGGCGCACTGGAGGCGACGATCACGCGCGCGAGCCTCGACGCGGGTTGGCTGCCGACGACCGCCAACGTTGACGCAGACGCGATCGGCGAGCCGGTCCGACTGGCGACGGGCAAGCCGCTCACCATCGAGCGATCGCCGCAGCACGTCATGTCGTGCTCGCTCGGCTTCGGCGGCGCGAACGCCGCGGTGATTCAGAGTCTTCCCGCCGATCCAAGCTCACCGCAACCAGCGTCGGCGCGACGCGAGGTTTTCGACGTTGCAATCAAGGGCATCGGCGTCGTGCTACCCGGGGCTTTGGGGCCGGGGCTGCCGAGCGACGACTCGCTCTGGGAAACCGGCACGATCGATCCGGCCGCGTTGCGCCCGCACCTGCCGCGCGGCAAGGCTCGCCGACTGAGCCCGCTCTCTCGGATCGCGCTGACCGCAACGAAGCTCGCCTTCGAGCATGCCGAAATCGATCCGCATCGGCTGCCCGGCCTCGACGCAAGCCCCGATCAACGCCCCGCCTGTCTCGTCGCCACGGCCAACGGCACCGGCTCGTTCGCTTACGACTACTACAAAGAACTCGTCGAAGAAGGCTACAAAACCGCAAACCCCTTGATGTTCGCCGAAGGCGTTCCGAACGCGCCGGCCGCGCACGTGTCGATGTTCCATCGGCTCCACGGCACGAGCCAGAGCATCATCGGCACGCACACCTGCGGGCTGGATGCGCTCGCCCTCGCCACCCTGCGCATCGCCTCGGGCCGATGGTCGACCGCGGCCGTCTGCCTCGCCGAGGAAGATCACCCGCTCGTTCGTGAAATGGCCCACGGCTGCGGTCAACTCGCAAAAGACGCGCCGCCGCACGAAGGCGCCATCGCGCTGATCCTCGGCCGATTGGATCGAGCAGCATCTACGATCGCGACGCTCGAGCAACCCCAGGCGATCAGCTCGACACGAACCCGCGAGACACTCGTTGACTTTTTTACGGATCCATCGATCAAGACTCACTTCACCCCGACCGACCGACGCCACCAACGCGCCCTCGTCGCCGACGGACACCAGCCGCTTGCTCACGGCCCCTGGTTCGGCCTCGCGACAGGATTGAGTCTCCTGCACGCCTTGAACCGATCCGATCCCAATCCCTGCCGAGTTGCCGCGGCCTGCCCGACGGGACTCGTTTCGAGCCTTATCATGAAAACGCTGTGCCACGTCAAGACATCTACCCCCGCAACATGACCACCGCCTTACCCGATCACGAACTGATCGCGCCAGCCTGGCTGGACACCATCTGCCCCCCCACCCAACCGGTGCAAGCAGCGGGAGACGATGCAATCGAGCGTTCTGCACAAAGCGGGATGCTCCGGCTCAAAGCGACCCTGCCCGAGTGTCGACACCTCGATGCGATCGCGCTCGAAGAGGCCGTCGATCGCCTCTACCGAACGTTATTTGACCTGCTCGAAGAAAGCGAACACGCACACCTCCTGCGAATATGGAATGGCGTGCCGGGCATCCTCGATCCGATGCAACTCCCAACGCCCGCGCTAAGCCGGTGGGAGCGTGTCGCGCCCACGCACGAGCCCTTCGATCGTTATATGGCGTTCAACGCCGGCCGAAGCCAAGCCTTCCGCCGATGGACCCGCGGCACGCAACAACCGCCGACCATCTGCCCCGCGGCGACCGCTGTGGGGCACCGGGGAACCGATCTCCAAGTCCACCTCCTCGCGAGTGATCGCCCCGGCATCGCCTACGAAAACCCCAGGCAAACACCCGCGTACAACTACTCGCCCCGCTACGGCCCGTACCCTCCGATTTTTGCTCGAGCGACCCGCTACGAAGAGCGTCTCTTCATCTCGGGGACCGCCAGCGTCGTCGGCGAAAAGAGCATGCACGCCGATCAGTTAGAGCCGCAACTCAACGAAACCGTGAACAATCTCCGCTGCATCGCCCAACAAGCCGGAGAAGACGCGACGACGCTCCGTCACTTCCGCGCTTACGCGACCGATGAACAAGACCTACCTGTGATCGCCGAAACGCTGCATCAGCACTTCCCCAACATTCGGTCGCTTGAATGGATGCGAGCCGATCTCTGTCGGCCTGATCTTCGCGTCGAAATCGAGGCCACGACATGACCAAGTTCGACACCGACGTCGCGATCATCGGAGGCGGCCCGGCCGGCGCCTGCTCGGCGCTGTATCTCGCGCAGCGGGGTATACGCAGTTGCATCCTCGAGAAGGAACGCTTCCCGCGCTTTCACGTCGGCGAATCGCTTCTGCCGAGCCTGAGCCCGTATCTCGAAGAATTGGGCCTGACCGAACCGCTTTCGAAGATCACGCAGGTGCCGAAATACGGCGCGGAACTCGCGCTCGCCTGGCAAGAAGAAGGCACGCAACTGAGCTTTAGCGAAGGCCGACCCTGGGGCCTGGACAAGACGTTTAACGCCGAGCGGGCCGCGTTCGATAAGGCCATACTCGACCACGCCGCTTGCCACGAACTGATCGAAGTCAAGCAGACCGAAGTCACCGCGATCCACCGCCTCCGCGACAACGACTGCGCGCTGTCCACCGGCGAAGGACCGCTGAGCGCTCGCCTCGTGCTCGATGCCTCCGGACAGGCGACCGTGCTCGGCCGACACCTCGGCAGCAAGGCGATCATGCCCGATCACCGCAAAGTCGCCTTCATGGGTCACTTCACCGGCGTCGATCGGCTGCCCGGCGAGGCAAGCGGATACATCTCGATCGTCATGGCCAACGACGCGTGGTTCTGGATGATCCCGATCGACGACCAACGCACCTCCATCGGCATGGTCATGGACAAAAAGAGCATCAGCCTCATGCGCAAACAGGGCGTCAAGCCGGGACAGGAACTCGCCTGGGCGATCCCGCGGACCCCCTTCATCGCGAAGCGAACCGAGCACGCCGCGTTCCCCGAGACGAACGGCTGCGTCTCCGATTTTTCGTATCGATGTTCGCCCGGCGCAGACGAGGGGTATCTGATGGTCGGCGACGCGGAGGCCTTTCTCGACCCGGTCTTTTCGTCCGGTTTGTATCTCGCGGTCGCCGGGGCTCGTGACGCGGCCGAAGCCGTCGCCGATCTTCTCAACGATCGCCGCCCCGCCGATGCGCGACAGACGTATCTCGATCGCGTGGCGGCACGGCGGACCTTCTTTTTCACCTATATCAATCTGTTCTACTCGCACGCCTTCAGAGAGTTTCTGACCCAAGGCACGGGGCCGCTGAGCCTGCACCGTGCCTTAATCGCGGTCTTGTCGGGTCGATGCGAGCGTCTGCCGCTCAGCATGCGTTGGCGGCTGTCCGCGCTGCACCTGCTGCATCGCTTGCAGCGACGAAAGCCAAGCATTATCGAACCGCGTGTCGGCTGGAGCGTGCTCGAAGCGGCCGAGGTCTCGCGGCAACAGTCTGTTGGTCGATAGCGGTCCGCGTTTGCCGCCTCACGAAGCAGCCGACATCGCACGAGCGCGCCAGTCAGACGCCCGACCCATTCGCTCAGCGACCTCGGCGATAAAACTCGCACGATCAACCGGCTTCGTGAGATAAGAATCGCACCCCGCTTCGATGCATCGGTCCTTCTCGCCGCTCATCGCATTAGCGGTCAACGCGATGATCTGCCTTTCATATCCCGAGGCACGCAGCGCACAGGCCGCCTCGTATCCGCTCATCACAGGCATCTGCATGTCCATCAGAATCAAATCGTAAGCCTCTTCGGATTCGACGGCACGCAACGCTTCCTCCATCCCCGCTTGCCCGTTCTCACGCAGCGTCACCGATGCGCCCGCCTTGGTCAGGATGTGCTTGATCAGACGCTGGTTGTCGACGCCGTCTTCGACCAACAGCACGCGCCCCGCGATCCCGTCCGCTTGCGACGAGACTGGCTTGGCCGGCGTCGTTGCCGTTACCACGACATCAGCCGATTGCACCAAGTCAACTCCCGCAAGGTCGCCCGTATCGACCGCTAGCTCGAAGGTGCTGCCCTCGCCCGGCACACTCGTCACCGTCACGTCGCCGCCGAGCAGACGCGCAATCTTTCGCGTGATCGTGAGCCCGAGCCCCGTGCCGCCGAACTTTCGCGTCGTCGACGCATCCGCCTGCGTGAACGGCCGAAACAACTTGCCCATCTGTTCATCGCTCATCCCGATGCCGGTATCGCTGACCGCAAAAACAATGTGCTCCGCATCGACGTCGTGACGCACCGAGAGCCGGACGCTGCCCCGCTCGGTGAACTTGATCGCGTTGCCGACGAGATTAACAAGCGCCTGCTTGAGCCGGGTCGGGTCGGTGAGAATCTTCTCCGGGATTGAGCCGCAAAGATCAGCCGTCAGTCCGATTCCCTTGTGGCGCGCCTTATCGTTCAGGAGCGTCAAGGTGTCGCTGACGAGCGGCCAGACCGGCGTGGAGAGCGACTCCATCGCAAGCTGACCGGATTCAACTTTAGAGACGTCCAGGATGTCGTTGATCAGCGACAGAAGATGCTGGCCGTTTCGTCTGATGGTCTGGCTCGCCTCGTGCTTGTCCGAATCCGTCGATGTCGGATCGAGCAGCAAGTCGGAAAAGCCGATGATCGCGGTCATCGGCGTGCGAATCTCGTGGCTCATGTTGGCTAGGAAGTTCGACTTCGCGAGGCTCGCGCGGTTCGCCGCCTCGCTCATCGCTTTGAGCTCGGCCACGTGCCTGCGCTGACGCCGAAGCATCGGCTCGAACAACAAAAACGCCTCTGCGATCAAGATCAGCAGCACAAGACCGGTCAGCCAAACGCTGCGGGTCGAAAGCATACTCACCTTCGCCGAAGAACCCTCGTCGTAGGCCAAAACGATCTTGTTCATCAACGGCAAGAACAAGTCCGCGTGATGCGTCACCCGTTCAACAGCCGCTAAAGCCGCGGCGGTCCGAGACGCGTCGCTCGATTGGCTCGCTGACAAATCAAGCAGAAACTCGCTCTGTGAAACCACCGACTCGTAGTGCGGCGCGAGCTCGTCAAACAGCGCAACAACCTCTGGCGTATTCACGCCGGAAAGCCCCATCGACGGGTCTCTATGCAGCAGGCCATCGTGGCTGCGCATCCACAGCGCGAGATCGTCCCGAAGAATCGACGCGTAATGACCGATCAGTCGCTCGTCCTCCGCCTGGATCGACAGAGCCAACTCCGCGGACTTACCCGCAATCCGCTGGCTCAGCATCCGCTGCCGACCCGCGACGTTGATGACCTTGCTGTCATCGGACATCTGCGATAGTCCGAAGCCGAGTTGCAACTGCGACACCAAGACCAGCGCCGCGGTGAGCGAAAGCGCCACGAGATAAACCGCGCGAATCTTCCACGCGCTGCGTATCGAACCGAGCAACGAACGGTCGCGATCACCGCTATCTGAATGGACGGACAACGCTTCTCTCCCGCCACCCCACCATCCGCTTACCTTCGTCAACAATCCCTAAGAGGCTATCGGCAGAGTGACGCAAGCGGTTTAGCCCGTAGGCTCTAAGCCCAAGACATCATCCGGGCACAGACGAATCGACCGGCGACGGTCCGTCGAGCCAACATCCAACCGCCCAAGGCCTCTCTGCACAGGCATAAAAAAACGCCGACGCCGAGACCTGCAGCAAAGCAGACCTCGGCATCGGCATCCAATGGGCCTGGCAGGATTCGCACACGCTCTCTAAACCCGCAGGAAAACGACAATTCCAACAACAGCGCTGCACATAGCGCTGCAACACAAGACAGCACACACCCGGATGGGGTCCCAAATGCACTTGTGCATGGGGCCCCCGCTGCTGGCCCGTTCGATGCAACTTGGGACCGCATGGCGACCGCCTGGGCACACCTGGACGATCAGCAAAGAGGCCGACTCATCAGGCTTGCTGAACAGATCGCAGGCACGGCTTACAAGCCACACCGATCAACGCTACCACCTGTGGACGAAACCCAGGAGCGGCTGATCCCGCAGCCCGAGGCGGCAATCCTTCTCGGAATCACGCTACCGACC
>JBMYUK010000035.1:266-12141 GCA_049605275.1 Phycisphaeraceae bacterium | reverse complement strand
GACAGCCGCTTGCCGAAGGATACGGTCTCACCCTCGGCTCGTCCCTGGGGCAGCACCTGCACGACGCGGACCGATTCGTCGAGCAGGCCGACGACGATGTGGTGGAGCGTGGCGAGCTCTTCATCGAGCCAGGCGGTGTTGGCCAGTAACGCGACATGCATGGGATAAGCGTAGTGCGGGCGCGCATCGGCGTACAATCCCGCCATGCCCGAGGAGCCCTGGACAAGTAAGCGCTTGCTGCTGTGGACGACCGCGGCCTTTGAGAAAAAGGGGATCGACTCGCCAAGGATCTGCGCCGAGATGCTGCTAGCTCACGTGCTAAATCAGCCTCGGCTCAAGCTGTACATGGACCCGCAGCGGCCGGCGAGCGATCTGGAACGGGCGGCGTTCCGCGCGCTCGTCGAGCGGGCGCTAAACGACGAGCCGGTCGACTATCTGGTGGGCCAGGCGCCGTTCTTCTCGATGATGCTGAAGGTGACCCCGGCGGTTCTGATCCCAAGGCCATCGACGGAGACACTGGTCGAACACGTGCTGCAGCATCACCGCCGAACGCCGGGGTTCAAGGGCCCGCGGATCGCGGACGTCGGCACGGGCTCGGGCGCGATCGTCATCGCGATGGCCAAGCAGTTGATCAAAACGGACGACCGAGCGAGCTTCATCGCCACAGACATCCGAGCCGATGCGTTGGCGGTGGCGCGAGAAAACGCCGAGGCGCACGGCGTGGCCGATCGTATTGACTTTCGCGAGGGTGACTTGCTGGAGCCTTTGAAAGGCGAGCGCTTGACGTATCTCGTCTCGAACCCGCCTTATATCCCGGACCACGAGTGGGAAGCGGTCGAGCCGAACGTGAAGGAACACGAACCGACGCACGCGCTACGTGCCGGCGCAGACGGGCTCGACTACCTGCGGCCGATGATCGAAGGGGCGAAGAAGCTGCTCGCGGACCCAGGCCAGTTGGCATTGGAGATCGCGGCGTGTCAGAAACAGACGGTGATCGATCTCGCGGCGGCACAGGGGCTGCGCCACCCCAGCGTGCTGGTCGATCACGAGAAGCTGCCGCGCGTGCTGGTCGCCGACGCATGAGACAGACCGTGTTCTCAACGACGCGATAAACTCCATCGTCGCATTAATAACCGAGTGGTTGACGCGTCCATCTGACAACCATGTTTTGATAAAGGGAAACGAATCGATGGACTTGATGAAAAAGACTTTGTTCGGGCTGTTGGCCGTCTTGCTGTCGCCGCTTGTTTGGGCGGGCGAGTCGGATGCCGTCTCGGATGCGTTGACGGTCGTACCTCCGACAGCCGAGCAGATCGACTATTACGACCTCGACCCGGGGTTCTACACGAAGTCGCTGCTCGTGCAGAATATCCTCGTCGCGACCTCGGCCAACGTCAGCGACTACGCCCTCAAAGAGTCGGCCTACCTGTTCGATAAGATGATGTCGTCGATCGATCCGGCCGTGGCTCAGCGCGTGCGAGATCAGCGGGTGCTGTGCCTGCTCATCGGCGCGACCGAAGAGGTCAGCGAACTGCCGCAATTCGTGACCGACAAGACCGGCGAGGCACTGGATTTCTACAATTGGCGGAAGCGCGGCTTCCTGAGTTCGCTGAAGATCGACGGTCGACGCCAGCCTGTCGTCGTCTTCGCCGAGGAAGACGTGCTCGAGTACCCCGGCGGGATGAAAAACGAATCGATTCTCGTCCACGAGTTCGGCCACGTCGTCATGTTCCAGGGCTTCGACGAAACGCAGATGCAGCGCGTCACCGCGTGCTACGAAAACGCGAAAGCGCAAGGCCTGTACCAAGACGGCTACGCCGCCCAGCGCTTCCGACGCGTCCGAGGCGACAAGCCCGTGCGGTTGCTCGCCGCGCTCAGCGAGGCCTTCCCCGATCAGCCGCGCGGACTGCTTTATGCCTGTCTGCAAGGCGGCGACATCACGGTCAACGGCAAGCCGACGACGCCCTACATCATGGTCACGGGCGACGACAAAGTCCTGATCCACTTCGGCGGCCCGCGGCCGACTTACGCAATCAAGAACCGGGCGGAGTACTTCGCCGAGATCTTCCAGGCCTGGTACGACACCAACCGCACGATGGACCACGATCACAACCACATCCACACGCGCGAGCAGCTCAAGGCGTACGATCCGATGGGCGCGGCGCTACTCAAAGACGTGCTCGGCGATCACGACTGGCGCTTCGTCTCGCCGAAGCTCCGCGTCGGCCAAGGTCATCTCAAGGGTTACGACCCGTCCAAGGCCCCGGAGCAAAAGACCAAACCGAGCGTCCGCGACGCGGGGCTGGACTTTTTCGACAAGCTCTGGGCCCCGTACTGGCAACGACTCGCGGCGAAGTACCCCGACGCCGCGAGTGAGTGACTTGGCATCGCTATGACTTCGCGGACTGCAGTGCACGCTCGATCATGAAGTCGACGAGATTCTGCGATTCAAACCAATGCTTATTGAGGTCGTGGCCGCCGCCTTCGATGATCTCCAGCGTCGCAGGGCCACTGTGTTGTTTGTAGCGCTCGACGAGTAGGCCTGCGTTGGGTTTAAGGGGGACGACGCTGTCGTTATCGCCGTGCAGGTGATAGATCGGGACCTTGGATTTGGCGAGCGGCTCGATGCGATCGACGGGGTTGTGGTGATGGAGGTTGTCTCGGAGTTGCTCGGGCGTCATGCCGTAGGCCTTCGCGGCGCGTTGGAGCCCCGGCCAACTGCTAAGATTGCCGACGGTGTAGATGCCCGCGATTCCTGCAACGCAATCGGCGTGCTCCACCGCCCAGTTGTAATGCATCAACCCGCCGCGGCTGCGCGCGAGAAGCACCGGTTTCTTGCTGTAACCCCGCGCAACCATGTGCTCGTAGAGTTCGGTGAAGGCGGCTCGGCCCTCGGGATTGCCCATCGATTCGCCTACATCGATCGCAGCCACCGCGATGCCCTTGGCGAGTAGCCGATCGATCATCCAGAGTTCGCGTTTTTCGGGCAGTCGCTCATCGAACGCCGGGGCGTACCAGACCCAGGGTTTTCCAAGTTCGGTCGCGGCGGACTGCTCCGGCACAACCAGAAACGCGCGGTGCTCGCCGAGGTCGTACCAAGCCGAGGTGAGATCGGTCTCCTGTGCGGCGTTTGCTTGCGCGAACAGGACGAGCAACACGACAACGAAAAACTTTTGCATCAACACATCATAAAATCAGGATGCAATACGTGCCCGAGTTTTCTACCGGATGTAAAGTATCGAAATGAAGGACGTTCTACATCTATCGTGCGGCTTGCTCGCCTCGCTGCTTATTGCGCTTTCGGTTGCCGGCCCCGCCGCATCGCAAAACGAGCCCGTCAAGGTTTATCTCCTGTCCGGCCAATCCAACATGGTCGGCATCGGCACGGTCAACACCTCGGGCTCGCGCTGGGGTGAGGAGTTCTCAGACCTCGTGCTGTCGGTTTACGAAGGACCGTACGACCCCGACAAAAACTACGACCAAGCCACGCCGATCAAAACGCGAAAAGTCGTAAAATTCGGCGGTGTCGATCCCGAGACCTTTACAAATGAAGGCGTACAGATCGTGCGCGGCAAGATCACCATGCCGCAAACGGGCAGTTACGAATTTCGACCGGGCTATGGCGGCTCGACCTACAACGTCATGGTCGTCGATGGCAAAGAGGTCTATCGCAAAGAGCCCGGACAAAAGCACCCGACGCACAACCACATCAAGCTGGAAGCGGGCGAGCCCGTCGACTTCAAGATCACCTATCTGACCGAAGCGGCGCGCGGTCTGGGCTGGACCGCACGCGTCGATTTCCCAGGGACGCTCACCACCGTCGTCAAACAGCAGGGCAAGTACCCCGAACTACTCGACGAGGACGGCAACTGGGCGGTGCGCGATGACGTCTGGTACAAGGGCGTCGTCACCGCCACGGCGGACAAGTGGCTCAGCGTCGGCTGCGGTGCCGGAGACAATAAGCTCGGCCCGGAACTCGGCTTCGGCTGGGTGCTCGGTGACTATCACGACGAGCCCGTGCTCATCCTCAAAGCGAGTCAGGGCAACCGCTCGCTGGCGTGGGACTTTCTCCCGCCCGGCTCGGAGCGCTTCGAAGCCGAGGCGAAAACCCGCGAGGGCGAGACGAAGACGCATTACTACGCCGGCTACAAAGACCGACACTCGAGATGGGTTAAGGGGACGACGCCCGAAGAGCCGACCCACGGCTGGTACGCCGGCAAGCAATACGACGACTGCTTCGACGCGGCGAAAGACGTGCTCGCCAACTTCGATCAGCACTTCCCGATGTGGCGAGGCCGAGGCTACGAGATCGCCGGCTTCGTCTGGTGGCAGGGACACAAAGACTCGGGCGACCCCGTCCACCGCGCGAACTATCAGAAGAACCTCTCGCAGCTCATCAAAACGCTACGAAGCGAGTTCGACGCGCCTCGCGCCCCCTTCGTCGTCGGAACGGTCGGCTTCGGCGGATTCGAGGGCATGAGTGACCAATTCAAAGCAATCGCCGAGGCACAACTCGCGGTCGACAGCGAACGCAATCCGTTCGAGAAAAACGTCAAATCTGTCGAAACCCGCGGTTTCTGGAAGTCCGCGGAACAGTCGCCCAGGAATCAAGACTTTCACTACCACCAGAACGGCGAGGTCTACTACAACGTCGGAACGGCCTTCGGCAAGGGCATGGTTGAACTGCTCGAACGCGCGGACCAGACCGGGAAATCGGTTACGCAATAAACCACCGGCCGAGGCGTTCTACCGCCATGCTGATCGACGAATCTCGCACGAGGTATCCTCGGCGGACCGGCTTCTCGCTCATCGAGTTGCTGGTGGTGATCTCGATCCTCGGCGTCCTGATCGGCATCCTGCTACCCGTGCTCTCGGCGGCGCGTGGCGCAGCGGAGAAAGTCACCTGCGGCTCGTCCCTGCGGCAACTGGGCCTGGTTGTCGAGGCCTACACGATTGAGCACAAAGAGACCTACCCGATCGCCCGCTACATGCCCGAGCCCTTTGTCTCGTCGTCGACCGATCCGCCGCTGATGGACGTACTCGACGGCTACCTCGACCAAACGGGAGCGGAAGCGAAGGTCTATCAATGCCCCGATGACGACCAGGTCTACGCACTCGCGGGCATCAGCTACGAGTACAACTTTTCGCTCGGCGGCCAGACGCTTCGAGACTTTCTCGAGAGCGGTCGGTTGCGGCGGATGAACATCGATGCGAGCAAGATGACCGTGCTCCGAGATTTCGATAACGCCGAGTTTCTCCTGACCGATGGATCGACACTCGACGTGCCGATGCGACACATCGGCCGCAACATCCTCTTCGCAGACGGCCACGTCGGAAAGTTGGCGTTTTGACGATGCTTGAGCCGCTGCGTGATCATCCCCGGGTCGTTGCGTTGGCCGTGTTCGCGGCCGCTGTGCTCAGCGCGGGTCTGGCGTATACCTACTGGCCGACGCCCCCGCCGGCGATGCCCGAGACGATGGCGGACGTGCCGAGGCTGCTCGAATCGCGGGCGTATGCGAATCTATCGCGCGACGAGCGTCGGCCTTATGTGCAGCGGGTTTCCGAGTTGATGGCGGCGTCGGACCGCGACGAACGCCGAGCGGTGATGAGCGGCAGCGAGCAATCGCGCGATGCGTTTCGCGAGGGGATGCGACAGATGATGCTCGACCGAGCCAAGCAGTTCGCCCTGGCCGACCCGGCGACGCGCGAGCAGATGATCCGTCAAGACCGCGCGCTGTTCCAACAGATGCGCGGCCGAGGCGGACCGGGCGGACCGGGCGGACGCGATCGCAACCCGTCCGGCGACACGAGCGGCCGAGGCGATCGCCCCGAACTCTCGGACGAGGAAAAAGAAGAACGCCGTGAGAAGCACGAAACGATGATCGAGCAATGGGTCAACGAAGGCAACGGCCAGGAATGGGCTCTCATGCGCGAGTACATGCAGCAAGTCCGCCCGCCGCGGGATTGATCTTTTTCGTCGCCCTGTGGCCAGTTTTGCCGGCTCCAACGTATCGATTCTCGCGCCGTAGCGTCACATGCATTGCCGCACACGCTCGGCCCGCTCGTTAAGATGTCGGTTGCGACGCGAAGACCAATCTACTCAAAGGAAATCGATATGCACGACCTGAACCGGCGCGATTTCGTGAAGACCACCGCCGCCCTGATCGGCGCCGCGGCACTCCCGGCCATGCCCGGCACCGCCCAAGCCGCCAACCCAACCGCGGGCAAAGATGTGTTGCGTGTCATCCAGATCGGCGTCGGCGGCATCGGCGGCATGGACCGCAACGCGATCAACCGACACCCCAACGCGAAGATCGTCGGCCTCGTCGATGTCGATACGAAGCCGCTGGAAAAAGTCGGCAATCAAATCCCAGACGCCTTCCGCGAAACCGATTACCGCAAGGTCTTCGCCGATCGGCTCGACGAGTTCGACGCGGTGAACGTCTGCACGCCCGATCACACCCACATCGGACCGATGCTCCACGCCCTGGCCAACGATAAGCACGTCTACGGCCAAAAGCCTCTGGTCCAACAGCTTGAAGAGGTCACACTCCTCGAAAACGCCATCAAAGCCAAACCGCACCTCGCAACCAACACCGGCAACCAGCGCATGCAGAACGCGGGGCGTCGCATCGCGGTCGATATCCTGCAAAAAAACCTATTGGGCAAAGCGATCGCCGGTTACTGCTGGACGGGCACCAAGCGAGGCAGCGCGACCGACCTCGAACTACCCGCCGCGAAACAACCCCCCGCTCACGTCGACTGGGACCTCTGGCTCGGCCCGGCCGAGGAGCAACCCTACCGCGACGGCATCGCGCCCAACAAGTGGCGTTCCTGGTGGGACTTCGGCACCGCCGGCCTGGGCGACTGGGGCGTCCACCTCCTGGACATCATCATGTACGCCTATCCCGAGCTGACCTCCCCCGTCTCGGTGGTCTGCGAATCGCCGCGCACCGCGGACTGGTACCACTGCACCGAGTGCAGGTCCACGATGACCTACGCGGTCAGCAGCGATCGATTCAAGAACGATACGTTCCCGATCTACTACAACGACGCGGGCAAGGGCTTTGACCTCCGCGCGATCGGTATCCCGAAGGACAATGCCGGTGCGAACAACACGGTCGTCCAGTGCGAAGGCGGCACGCTCTTCATCGACGCCGGCGGCAAGAAGCTCGAGTGCTACGTCAACAACAAGCTCGTCACGCCGGCCGAGCTCGGCGCGAACACCGACGTCGGCAAATACGCACACTGGGGCAACTGGGTCGATCGGTGCCTCGGCGACAAGTCCAAAGAAGTCTGGACGCCCTTCGAAGCGGGCCTCCGCATGACCGAGTGCGCGATCCTCCCGGTCAAGGCCAGCCGCTTCCCGGGACAGGAACTGAAGTGGGACAAGAAGTCGCTGACGTTCACGAACAGTCAGGAAGCAACCGATACGATTGTGCGACGAGCGTACCGCGAAGGATTCGAACTGCCGAAGGTCTGACGGATCGATCGCGACAGATCACACCTCGCCACGCGATGTCTCGTCGCGCTAAACTTGTCGCATGTCACGGATCGCGTTGATCAAACAACTCGCTCGTCCCTCGGGGGTCGTGCTTCTCTCTGCCTTGGGCCCTGGGGTCGGCAGCGTCGTCGTGTTGACGCTGGCGATTGCCAACACCGATGCGCTGCGCGGAGGCGGATTGGGCATCGCCGCGCTGTTACTGATCGGCGGGGCGCTGGGCTGCGGGTTGGCATTGCTGCCGACGCACGTGCTGTCGCTGTTGTGCGGCTGGTCGTTTGGCTTGCCCGTCGGGTTGTTGATCGTGCTGAGCGCGGCGACGCTCGGGTCGCCGGTGGGTTATGCGCTCGGACACGCGCTGGCCGGGCCGGGGCTGATGCGGGTCATCGCAAACAACCGCAAAGGGGCGGCGATTTGCGATGCGATCGCGCGAACCTCGAAGCCGCGGGCCTTTTTTCTCGTCGCGTTGCTCAGGCTGTCCCCCGTCGTGCCATATGGCTCGACCAATGTGCTCGCCGCATTGTTCAACGTCTCGGTGCTACCTTTCATCCTCGGCACCTTTGTGGGCCTCGCACCCCGGGCCGCGGCGGTCGTGCTGCTCGGCACCGGCCTCGAACGACTCGACAGCGACGCGCCCGTCTCGCCTTGGCTGTGGGGCCTAGGCATTGCGGCAACGCTCCTCGCAATGATCGTCATGAGTTGGGCCGCGAAGCGAGCGCTCAACCAACTGGCCGGAGAATCTGAAGCCGCACCAACCCAATAGGTGCTTCGTGAGTTCATCATCGGCCGATCGACATCGATAGCTAGCAATCTGGATCGATCAAGCACCTCGACGGCGACGTCGCAACAGCAACAAGCCGCCAAGCCCAACAAGTAACGCGGAGGAGGGTTCGGGAACGTCGTTGATGCCGCCGCCGAACGAGGAGTTGTGGTCGATGACGGCCCAGACGACGTTTTCATCGAGGTCGTAGCCGTACTGTCCGAGCACCAGGTTGCCGCCGGTGAGTGCAAGGTAATCTTCGTAGCTGGTGTTGCGGAAGAGGTTTTCTTGTTGGTATTCGAATTGAGTCTGCTCGACGCCGTCGATCGTTACGGTTCGATCGGTGTAACTATCCACATTGCTATTACCCAGGATGGCGTTGACCCAAGCGTTCGTATCCTCGTCGTACCAGAGTACGGCCTGCCGGAAAAGACCCGAGCCGCCGTTGAGCGAAACCGCGAGCGACTCATCGAAGCTCATCTCGATAACGTGCAGCAGTCCATCGAGCCCGGTGACTTCAACGATATCGCTGGTCAGACGATCAAAGCGGTGTGCGGCGGACAGCACCGGTCCGGCGGAGTCGAGCGAAGTGAAAGCGAGATTTAGATCGGTCTCGCCGGCAAGACTCTGAGAGTCGAGAATCTGCACGGTGGTCGGCGTGGTCAGCGTCGAGCCGCCGAATCGTAGCCAGGGTCGTTCACCCCGCAGATCGGTGCCCGCGGCGAACGTGGCGCTGCCGGAGGTACCGGTGGCTTCGATGATCTTCTCGAAGGCGTAGGTAAAGGATTCGCCGCTTGCCCCGAAGAGTGTCCGCGAGAAGCCGTTGGCCGACGCGCCGTTGGCGACTGTGTTGAAGTCGAAGAAGTCGTTGACGATAAAAGTTGCCGTCGCAATAAACTCACCGCCAAGGGTGCTCTCGGCCAGGCCCGTGTTGTCGAAATCAACGACGTAGGATTGTGTCTCGCCCGCATCGATGATCCCATCGTTCGAGCCATCGGGCGAAAAGCCCCATCGGGTGGACCCTTCGCGATCGACAAACAACTGCCCGCCGGCCTGAAGGGGAGTACCCGCGCCACTGTACGCGACATTGGTCAGTTCCACGACATCTCCCTCGTCCTTCGAGCCTTCGGTCGTCGCGGTGATGTCTTTGCCCTTGATCTTCAACACGTAGACGTCGTAGCTCGCCGCGGCCGTAACCAGCTCGCCAGCCAAGCCCTCCCCGGTGATGCCATTGCCGTGAGACAAGTTGACGGTCGTATTGAAGTCCGCGATCGCGTCATCGGCAACGCTTGAAGCGAAAGCGGCGGAGTTCAGCCCGAACAGCTTGGAGACGGTGATGTCGGTGTGCGCGGACGCGTTGAAGACGCGGGTCGCGGTGAGGTTGCGGCCACTGGTGACACTGGCCCCTTCGACCGCGACGAGGGTCACATCCGATGCGGTCGCCTGGTTCTCCTCGAGGACGGCATATCGATAGCCGATATTCAGCGAAGATTGCACGCTCTCCCCGACAAGACCGGCGCCACCGTTTTCGAGCGTTGCGATGTTGCCGCCTACATCGACACTCTTAGTGAAAGTCCCCGTTAAGGCCGCGTCATAGGTGAAATCACCGGTGACCTCGACATCCGCGGTGCTAATGCTGCTGTTGAATTGGACCGCGCTGGTCGCGTCGACAAATGACTCGGAGATATTGTCCCACTCGACGAGTTTGGCGGAGACGCCGGCATCGGTCTCGTCGAACACACCGAGCGATAAGCGGGTACTCTGCGCGTCGCTGCCCCGCGTGCGGACGGTGACGACATCGGTCTGCGAGACCGACTCGACCCCGGTACCGGCCATCTGTCGGCCGAGGTCGATCGTGATGGTATCGCTGACTGATTCGACTTCGCTAAAGAACCCCGACGAACCCGTGGGTGTACCGAGACGACGGTCCTGAACAGCGGTGCCGCTGAGCGTCACGTCGACGCCGGAGAGGTCGAGCGTCGAGCCGGCAATCACTTCTCCGGTGATTAAGGCGTTTTGCCGCTCGTTGACGGTCGTGCCCGCCTCGGTCAATTGCCACTTTGCAACGGCGTTGACCTCATCGAAAAAGCTCTCCTTTACGGGCTCTTGCTGCGTCGATTCAACCTGGTTGTATGAAGCGAAACTCGAAGCAGTAAACGGAGCGAATAAATCGTTGGCATTAAACAGCGCCGTCTCGCCCGTGACCTTGTTGTACTCGGCTTCCCAGATCCAACTGCCGCCGTAAGATTGGCGGGTGTCCCCGTTGGCGTCGGTGTACTGGTTGGTCGTCGGCAGGCTGAACCCGGTGATGTCGTACGAACCGAGTTTGTGGCGGGAGATGTTGAGGTCCTGCGTCGTGGCACCCGAGCCATCAAAAATCGTATCGGTCGCGCTGGTGCTTTCGAATCTGATGCCGTTGTTGTGTCGGGCGAACGCATTGCCGTCCGTGCCTGCGATCGTGACCGTGGTGGCGTTATCGACGGTTTGATCGGTCAGGGTCAGCGTACCGACGGTCTGATTGACCATGTGTCGGCCGAGGTTACCGAGGTTAGCGGTGCCGGTGATAACGCGGTTATCGACGACGGTGATGTTGGTGGTGGCCTGTCCGTCCCATCCGGACAGCGAGTTGCCCTGGCTGGTTTGCCCGTAGAAGAGATCGACGCCGAAAGTCGAACCCGCGACAAGACCTAGCGTGTTGGCGGCAACGGCGACGGTACCGGTTTCATTGGCGGCGAGTGCTTGGTTCTCGAGCAGGCCGTCGACGCCGTTCACACCGAGATACGTCACCGGCAGGAAGAGGTTGTCGAGGGTCGCGGGGTCGGTCGATGCGTCGGAGAGCGTGCCGTAGGCCAAGACGTTGAGGTTATAGGGCGAGCCAGCGGTTTCCGTGAAATCGAACTGGAGGCCGGGTAGCGACGTGCCCGCGACGACACGCACGTCCGCCGGCTGAGTCACGCTCACTTGAGCCTGCAGGCTCGCGGCCAACAGAGCACTGGTCGCAAAAGTAATTCCCATCCGACCAACGACACGGCCGGAACGCTTATCTTGAAATGGTGACACAATGAATCCTTGAAGACTTGTGATACGCAGCCGGCCAGGCAGTCGACGCGATGAAACCGATAACTGATTCGACCCCGAAACTGAAGAGGTGATAAGTAAAAGTAGTATCGCCATAAAACCCACACAATGACCCCATGCGGTTAGTTCCGCACAAATACCGCTCCCGTACTAACGCTTGAACACCCCCTATTAGGGATGATCGCTACAAACGGAATGAGGCATAATCGGCGCTGATCGGCTCGGAGGCCGCCTTGCTACCCAACCGGCACGATCCGAATTAAGTCGCGCCGGCAACCTCCCGATTGTGAAGTTGGACAACTTGGGTAAACCCGGCCCGCCGGCGCACGGACGCGCGTCGTTGCGTGGCGGACGCGGTGCGCCCAATCAACCGATCGGAGGGCCGATGATGAGCGGCAAGAACGGCAGCAACGGGACCCACGGCGCGAATCGCGGTAAACACAAAGCCGACGCCGAGGCCCTTCACGACAAACAGGTCTTTACCACCGGCGAAGCCGCCGAGGTCTGCAAGGTTTCGCAGCAGACCATCATCCGCT
>JBMYUK010000035.1:0-256 GCA_049605275.1 Phycisphaeraceae bacterium | reverse complement strand
ACGCGGGCCGACTCAAGGGCTTCCGCGTGCCCGGCTCGCGCTTCCGACGCATCCCGCGTGAAGAGCTCATCCGGTTCATGAAGGCCAACGAAATCCCCACCGACGACTTTGGTCACGGCAAGAAGAAGATCCTCGTCGTCGACGACGACCCCCAGATCGTCGAACTCTTTAAGGACGTGCTCGGCACGGACGATCGCTTCGAGGTCCGCACCGCTCAGACCGGCTACGACGCGGGCATCGTCACGACCGAGTTCAA
>JBMYUK010000034.1:0-12251 GCA_049605275.1 Phycisphaeraceae bacterium | reverse complement strand
GCCGATCGCCATCTTCGTCAACGCGCTCCGCGTGGCCGTGCTCGGCTGGCTGCACCTCATCGATCCGGCGCTCGCTCAAGGCGACTTCCATATTTTCGTCGGCATGCTGATGCTCATCCCCGCGGCGGGCCTCCTGATGCTCGTCGGATGGTGCCTCGAAAAAATGCTCATTGTCGAAGGCAAACGGCCCAAGGGTCCGCCGCCGCTGCCCTACGAAGACGACCCCCGAGCCATTCACTTCGACCCGGCGACCGTCGTCCGCGGCGTCGTGATGGGCGGCGTGGCGGTCGTCCTGCTCGGCGTCTGCTACTTGCTACTCATCAACAATCGTACGGGCGGGACTGTGATCGAGTGGCTGTCGATGGGGCTGAATAACGCCCTGCTCGCGGTGAGCGGGGTCGCGCTACTCATCGGGATCGTCCTCGCCTGGCGCTCGATTCTTAAGAGCAATCGCCCCGGCCAACTCGCGCTGTCCCAAGGCTTGATCGGCGGGCTGCTGCTCGTCGCGGCGCTAGGCCAAACCTCGGTCATCAACGCTACGGGCGTCGCGCTCACTAAGCTGCCCCTACCCCTTCGCGAGGGCATCGCGCTCTCTTTCCCCGACCAGGCCGGCGACTGGGAACTGTTGCACCTGGACCCGAAGCTGCCCAAGGACGTCGAGGCCGAACTCGGCACGAAGGAATACTTCAACCGGTTTTACGTCGACAACGACGCCGGCGTCTACCGAGACAGCGTCGAGGTCTTCACGCTCGACAACGAGCCGGGCGGTCGACTGAAGAATTGGCGCGGCGAGATCGCGCCCGGTGAACTCGCCAAGGTCCACGTCACCTACTACACCGGCATGCTCGACACCGTCCCGCACGTCCCCGACAAGTGCTGGGTCGTCGCCGGCTCGGAGCAGGTCTACCGACAAACGCACAAGATCAAGATCGATCGCAGCGACTACCGCCCCGACCCCGATCACCCCGGGCTGATCCTCGCCGAGTCCAGAGCCTTTGACAAAACCGTCCGGCTGCCCGGCGACGAGATCGAATGCGTCATCTTCAGCGGACGCGACAGCTTCGGCAACGTCTCCACCGCGATGTACTTCTTCCTCGCCAACGGCGACGCCATCGCCTCCAGCCACCAGGTTCGATTCAGCTTCAACCTCAAAGACCGCTACAGCTACTACTGCAAGGTCGAGCTCATGTTCCCCGGCATCGTTATCCGGAACAGCGACGACGCCGAGGGCATCGAGAAGATGAAGGCCCTCGCCAGCGACATGCTCAGCGACCTCCTTCCCGAGGTCATGGCCTGCCTGCCCGACTGGACCGAGGTTCAGGCCGGCGAGTATCCCGAAACCGAATAATCGCACACCACCCGATTGAACCCGCTCGGCCCGACGCCGAGACCCAACCAGAGAGACGGCTTCTATGGCCACCCGCATTAACACCAAGTTCGTCATCACCCTCGCCTCGCTGCTCGTGCTGCTCGTGCTCGCTTTCGTCTTCGCGTTCACCTTCCTCAAGAAGGACGCCGAGGACCACGCCCGCAACGGCGACGCCGCCATGGACCGCGCCCAGGCCGCGCTCGAAGCAAACGACATCCCCCGATACAACTCCGAACTCCAACGCGCCGCCAACCACTACGGCTCGGCCAAGTCCGACGACCCAACCAACACCGAGTACCTCTACGGCTACGTCAAAGCCCACGGCATGGTCCTCTGCTCGAACCTCACGACCGCCAACAACCAGCTCGAATCCGAACTCGCCGGTGCCGAGGGCATCCACGACACCATCGGGGCGACGAACGAAGACCGGGCGTTCTATTACGAACTGGTCCATGAACGCTCGCGCGTGCCCGTTATCGTAAACAAGCGGCACCCCATCGCGGCGATGCGGCAGACCACCCTCCGCCGACTCGACGTGCAGAGCGACGACCCGGTCGCGCTCGTCTACCACGCCATCGGCGAGTCCTTCACCGCCGAGCAGAAGACCGACGATCAGGACGCTGCCAAGACGCTCGAGCAGATCAAGTCCGCCGCCGACGCCAACCCGGATAACCCCTGGCTGCAGTCCGCGCTCGCGCGTTATCACCTCGGCAACGGCCGACGCCTCTTCCGAGCCGAGGGCAACAGCTTCACCGACAAGGTCGCCAACAGCTTCGCCCTCGCGCAGACCCACGCGCTCGAGGCCATGAAGATCGCCGGCGAAGACAATGTGCCCGCTTACGTCGAGGCCGCCGGCGTGCTGAGCCAGCTCCGCTCCAACGACAAGGCGCAGACCGGCCGATTCCTCAAGGCCCAGCAGCAGACCGCCGAAGCGCTCCGCGCGATGCTCGCCGAGCGCAGCAACCGCGACCAGCTATTCATCGAAGAGGTCGGCCGCGCGATCGCCATCATGCGCAGCGCGACGACGACCGGCGACGCCGAGACCCAGACCGAGGCGTTCGACGGCCAGGCCGCCGGACTCGAACTCGCCAAAGCCATCGTCGAAGATCGGCCCGATCACCCCGGCGCCTACCAAACGCTCGGGCAGATCTATTTCACGCAGAACAACTTCGAAGAGGCGGAGAAGACGACCGAGAAGGGCCTTAACATCGAGCGGCCGACCAACGCGATGGACTTCGTCCGCGATCAGCAGGCGCGTATCGGCATGCTGTCGATCCTCTCGGACGTAAAGATCACGCTCGCTCAGCAGGCCGGCAAAGACGAGGCTCGCCGCGAAGCGTTATTAAAAGTAGCACAGGACGTCATCGATCAACTCACCGACGCGCAGACCACGCGGACCGACTGGCGCGACGCGCGGATCAGCTTTCTGAAAGGCCGTATCGCGCTGGCGAACAACAAACCCCGCCAGGCGGTGACGCACCTCGAGCGAGCGAACCAGGCCTACAACCGCAAGGACGCCATGACCCTGCGCCTGCTCGCGCAGACGCACACGCAACTGGGCAACGAAGGCCTCGTCGTCGACTTCTACGAGACGATCGTGACGACCCTGCAGCCGACCGCGACCGACCTCTTGAACCTCATCAACATCTACCTCACGCCCGGCGACAACCAGCAACTCGACAGGGCCCGCACGCAGCTGGAGTGGTACCGCGGGCGATTCCCCGAGGACATCCGCGCGGTCCGGCTCGAAGCGCGACTGCTCCAAGCCGAGGACAAGACCGTCGAGGCGATCGCGCTGCTCGAGAAGCAAGACCTCGAAAAGCACCCCGAGTTGATGGAGATGATCGTCAATTACCAGGCGCAGACCGGCGACACCGACGCCGCGATCGACCTGATGCGGCAGCGCATCGCCGCACGACCCCAAGGCGCATCGATGGACCTCGACCTGGTCACCCGGCTACTCAACATGCTGCCGGACCAGGAGACCAAGCTCGCCGAGATCGAGACGCTCAAAGGCCAAGGCCTGAACCCCGACATCGCCGCGGTCATCGCCCGGTTGATGACGACCGGTCGGCCGACGCTCGAAGACGAACTCGAACTGATCGACGCCCAGGCCTCGCCCCCCGCCGAGACCGCGATGCGCAAGTTCCTCGCGTATCAGCGGTGGAATCAACCCGTTCAGGCGAAGGCTCAGCTCGCCCAGGCGATCGAGCTGGACCCCGACATGCCGCGCGCGATCGAGTGGCGGTTCCGGCTGGCGATGCAGGACGAGCGTTGGGACGACGCTGACGCGGCGATCCGCGACATGCTCGACCTCGAACCGGAAGAGCGCACGAACATCGCCTTGGCCAACGGACGATTCATGCGGGCCCAGGTGCTGGCGATGCAGGGCGCCGCGATGCAGCCGGGCGAAGCGCGAAACAACAAGTTCCGCGAAGCAACGGTCGCCTACAACAACGCGCTGCAGCAGTACAGCCACTACGTCGAGGGATGGGTGCAGCTCGGCCGACTGTACCTCGTGCAAGGCAACTTCTTCGCGGCCCAGGACGCGCTGGTCGAAGCCCTGACGCGTCAGAGCAGGAACGTCGAAGCGTTGACGTTTATGGCCCGAGCCGAGATCGGTGCTGGCGATACGGCTGCTGCGCTCGAGCGCTACGCCCAGGTTCTCGAGATTCAGCCGACCAACACCGACGCCATCGAGCAGTTCACCGCGTTAGCGCAGCAACTCGGCGTGCCCGAGCGGGCGGTCGCGCTGCGCGAACAGATCCGCGATCGCGTGCCGGGCAACCGCGCCAACCGCCGAGCGCTCGCGCTGCTCTACGCCGACGCCGACGCGCACGAACAGGCGAAGCAAGAGGTGCAGGCGGCGATCGAGAGCGAAGGCAACACCCGCGAGAACGTTGCGGCGATGAGCCGCGTGCTCTCGCTGGCCGACGAAGGTGAGCGGAGCGTGCGTGTCGTGCAGGATTACCTCGCGCAGCTCACCGAAGCCCCCGATTGGCGCGACCATCTCTTGCTGGCTCAGGCGTATGTGCAGACCGATCAGCCCGAGCAGGCGGACGGCGCGTTTAGGAAAGCCGTCGCGGCAGAGAAGGCGGACGGGTCCTCGCTTTCCGCACAGGCGTGGGGTCGACTCATGGTTCGGCGCGGCGAGATCGCCCGGGCCGCGGCGCTCTACGAGGGGCTGACGGAGAACGAGCCGGAGAACGACGATCTCAAGCTGCAGACCGCGACGCTGTATCTGCAGGTTCCCGACTACGACAAGGCCGAGGCCATCGCGAAAAAGCTGCCCGCGTCGGCCGAGCGCTCGCGGCTGCTGATTCAGTCCGCCAGCGCTCAGGACGGCAAGCTCGGCCTCGCGATCCAGCGCGCCCGACAAGCCGTCGACGACTACCCGAGCGACTTTAGCCTCCGCCTGAATCTGATCGAATTGCTGCGTGCGAAAGAAGACGCGACCGCGGTCAACGACCGCGACTACACGAGCCTGCTTTCGATGGCTCGCAAGCTGCAGTCCGATCACCCCGAGCGCGTCGAGGCGATGGTCGCGGTGGCGGACATCCTGCTTCGGCTACGTCGCGATGCTCAGGCGCTCGCCCAACTCGAAGCCGCGCTCGAGTTCGCGCCCGGGCACGTCCCCAGCGCCCAGCGCATCTTCGCGATCAAGCTCAGCCGAGCCCAGGCCCTCAGCACGACGGACCCCGCCGCGAGCCAGTCCGCCGCGGGCGAGGCTCTGGCGATCGCTCGGCGACTGGTTCAAGCGCGGCCCAACAACGCAGCGCTGCAGCGCAGCGCCGCGCAGGCGGCCGTGCTTGCGAATCAAGGCAACGAGGCCGCGGCGTATTTTGGCAACACGTTCAACCTGACGCGCTCGGTTCAGGACCTCGCGTCCTACGCCAACGTGCTGCTCTCGACCGATCAGGCCGACGTCGCTCGGGCCGTCCTCGAAGACGGCGAGAACGCGTCGCTGGTCAGTAACAACATGGTGCTCCGAGCGATGCGTGGCCGAGCGCTCGCGGGCGTGGGATTGAACAATCAGGCGACGACCCTGTTCCGCAATGTGTTGAAGGACGCCGAGACACCGGCGGACCGCGTGATGCTCGCGCGTCAGCTGTCGCTGGCGTTCGCGGCCGAGCCGATGCGCGGGATCGAATTGCTCGATGCGGAGATCGGCGCGCCGCTGCCGATCGAGATCGAGTCGATCGCGACCTCGATGCTCATGGCCCGCCGGGACTACGCCAACGCGATCAAGCGGCTGCTGCCCTATCAGTCGAACCCGGTCTCCGATCCGAACGCTCAGTTCTTCCTGATGATGCAGCTCGCGCTCTCGCAGCAGGAATCCGGCCAACTCACCGAGGCCAAGGCGTCGTACGATCTCGCCTACGACCTGATGCGCGACAACACCGACACGATCCCCAAGCGTCAGCGCAAGCAGATGCTGAACAACCTCGCGTACCTGTTGGCCGACCAACTCACCGGCTACGAGAACGACGCGGTGAAGTACGCCCGCGAGGCGATGACGCTGATGGGCGACGATGTCCCGCCGCGCGAGATCGCGTTGATCGAAGACACGCTCGGCTGGGCGCTCTTCAAATCCGGCAAGATCGACGAGGCGATCCAGACGCTCAAGCGCTCGGTCGATAAGTTCCCGCTGGCGGCGAATCAGCTGCATCTGGGCCAGGCGTATCTGGCCAAGGGCGATAAGGACCGGGCACTCATCGTGCTCGAGGACGCGCGGGACATGGCACGGTCCGAGAACGACGCGAAGATGATCGAACTGACGGAGAAGTGGTATCGCGAGGCCTTATAACCCGGCCTGACCCGCCGAGTCGCGTCGATGCGCGTCTCGATCCAACCGATGAAACACCCGTGTAGATTGTTCGGCCGATGCCGATCCAAGGAACGAAACGATGAGTACGAATAACCCGATCTCGAATATCCCGCCGCTCGGCCAGACCACGGGCATGCTCCCGGCCGCGGGCCAGAGCAAGTTCAAGCCCATCGACCCGGTCCGCGTCATCCGCGGCAATTGGGTCTGGCTGCTGCTCGCCGCGATCATCGGCGCCGGCGCCGGCTTTGGGGGTTGGTACCTGCTCAACAAGCACCGCGCTCAGTTCACCTCCTCGGCCCAGTTCAACGTCCAGGCCAACCGCATCGAAACGACGCTCGGCGGATCGAGTTCGAGCCCGGTGCGCATGGCCGAGTTGGAACCGCTGATCCTGCGAGAGGTGCAGACCATCATGGCCGAGCCCACGCTACGCCAGATCCTCAATAAACCTGCGGTGCAGGAAACCAAGTGGTTTATTCAATTCAACGGCAACCTCGACCAGGCTTTCAGCAGCCTGAGCGGCGAGGTGTTCCAGGCGAGCCACATCCGCTCGACCCCGCTGTTTAAGGTCAACGCAACCACCGCCTACCGCACCGACTCGCAGGTCATCCTCCAGGCGCTCAGCGAAGAATACATCCGCATCAAGGACCTCGAGATGAACCGCGAGTCTGCGCAGGCGCTACTCGCTGCGCAGGGCCGACGCGACAACGCCGAGCAGCGCATCGCGACGCTCACCGTGCAGATCAAGCGCTTCCTCGAAACCAACCCGCTGTCGACACTTAACGAAGCGACCAACGAAGCGACGCTCCGCGTCAACGCGCTCGTCGGCAAGCTCCAGGGCCTCGAGCAGGACCTCAACTCGATCAACGCCAGCTACAACCAACTGCTCGCTCGACAAGAGGCGGGCAACTTCGACGCTTCCGACGAAGAGCGACAGCAGATCGAACGCAGCGGCGCGATCAGCGACATCGACACCCAGCTCAGGGCCCTGCGCGTCCAGCGCGAGACGCTGCTCGATAAGTTCAAGCCCGAGCACATCACCGTCCGCAGCATCGACCAGCGCATCCTCGCGCTCGAGAACGAACGCGAAATCGAGTTCGACAACCAGGCTCGCATCCTATTCAACGCCCGGCTCGAGCAGACCGCCAACGGCGTGCAGATCCTCTCCGAAGAGATGAGTAAGTCCACCGACTCGCTGCAAGAGTGGACTGCCCGTCGGCAAGACTTTCTCCGACTCAAGCAGGAGCACGACACGCTCCAGCGTGCCCTCTCCCAGGCCGAGTCCGAGCGCAACGAAACCAACCAGACCATCGCCCGGCTGCGTCAGATCGACGAGGTCAAGGCCCGCGTCGTCGTCAGCGAATACGTGCCGCCGCAGAAAGCTCGCAAATCCTTCCCGCCCCAGCCCTACGTGATGATCCCCGGCGTGTCGGCGCTCTTCGTCGCCTTCGTCACCGGGCTGATCTTCCTCCGCGAATTGATGGACCAGCGTGTCCGAAGCGCCGCCGACGTCAAGATGATCCCCGACGCCTCGGTCGTCGGCATGATTCCCAGCGCCGATCAGGACCCCAGCAACAATAAGACTATCGATCGCGTGGTCGAAGAGAATCCGTCCGGCCTGTTGGCCGAGGCGTTCCGCCAGGTCCGGACGGTCGTCTTGTCGAAGATCGATCGCCGCGGCTACAAGACGCTGATGATGGTGTCCGCCAAGCCGGGTGCCGGCGTTACGACAGCCGCGCAGAACCTCGCGGCGAGCTGCGCGCTCTCGGGCCGACGCGTCCTCGTCATCGACGCCAACTTCCGCCGCCCGGGCATGGCCAAGCTCATGCAACTCGACGGCAGCCCCGGCCTCTCGAACCTGCTCAACGGCGACGAACCGATCGATCAGGCCGACGCGCTCGTGCAGACGACGTCGACCGCGGGTCTGTCCGTGCTGCCCTCCGGCGACGCCACGAACGCAGCGGTCGAGCTCTTCGAGAGCCCGCGCTTCCGCGACCTGCTCGCCCGACTCGAAGCCGAGTACGACGTGCTGATCATCGACGCGCCGCCGGCGCTACTCACCTCCGATGCGCAGCTGCTGTCGCGGCACATCGACGCGATGGTGCTGGTCAGCCGGGCTCAGTCCGACACGCGCGGCATGCTGCAGCGTCTGTATCGCGAGCTCGACGGACAGCGGGCCGACATCCTCGGCATCCTGATCAACGGCGTTCAGGCGTCGGTCGGCGGCTACCTCAAGAAGAACTTCCGCGAGTTCCACGACTACAGCGGACCCGAGCGACGCAAGGCCGGCCGCTCGTCCAAGTCGCACAAGAACGGTTCGTCGACACCCAAGTCTCAGCCCGTACCGATCGCGCTGGACGATCTCGACGAGCGCGACGCGTCGCCCGACGTCTTCGGTGAACTGGATCTTGACGACGATCCCACGAAAAACTAGCAGACCCCGGCAGACGACATCGCGGTAAACTGCCTCGGCCTGCAAGAGGGTTGGTCGGTTTGAAACGTTGCATATGATCCACTCGCTCGCACAAGCCGCGCCTCAGATGCCGCCCGCGGATTGGGGTGCCGCCTGGCCGGACCTCGTCTCGTTCTGGCCGGTGCTCGTGTTCGCCTTTTTCGCGTCGCTATTGCTTACCCCCGTGATGCGCAAGCTCGCGCTGATGAACGGCATCGTGGACCTGCCCGACGCCCGACGCAAAGCCCACGCCAAGCCCGTCGCCTACCTCGGCGGGCTCGCGATCTTCCTCGGCTGGTTCGTCGGGCTCTGCGTCTTCGTCGCCATGCTCTACACCGACATGAGCAGCGACGCGCTCGAGGCCATGCTCGGCAACAACCTCTCGTCGATCGCCTTCATCGCCATGGGCGCGACCGCCATCGTCCTCACGGGGCTCATCGACGACGTCTACGGCATGCGCGCCCGCGTCAAGATTGGCGGCCAGCTCTTCGCCGCCGCCGCCATCGCACAGACCCGAGCCATCGACGACTTCATCGTACGCTCCTTCGCGCTCTTCGAACTCAGCCCCCCCGAGCCGATCATGGCGATCGTCGGCACCGCGGCCATCGCCGTGCTCGTTGTCGGCTGCTGCAACGCCATGAATCTCATCGACGGGCTCGACGGGCTGTCCTCCGGCGTGACCACCATCGCCATGGCAGGCATGTTCGCGATCTGCGCGATCGTCCTCGCCCGCTATCACAACGACCCCGCCGTTGTCACCCACCTCGCCATCCCCATCCTCATCTCCCTCGCGACCATCGGCGCGGTCGTCGGCTTTCTACCCTACAACTTCAACCCCGCCAGCATCTTCATGGGCGACACCGGCTCGCTCCTGCTCGGCTACCTCTGCGTCACCACAATCCTCTTCATGGGTCGGCTCGACAACGACGGCGGACTCGCCCCCATCGTCTTCACCGGCGCGGTCATCTGCTTCGCCCTCCCCCTCACCGACACCGCCCTCGCCATCGTCCGACGCAAGCTCCAAGGCAAACCCATCTTCGCCCCAGACGCCATGCACATGCACCACATGTTCAGACGCTGCGGACTGAGCGTGAAGCAAACCGCCTTCGCCATGTACGCTATCGGCCTCGTCTTCGCCGGCACGGGGGTCACCCTCGTCACCCTGTCCCTGCGATGGGGCGTCTCCCTGCTCTTCTTCCTCGCGACCGTCCTCATCATCCTCGTCGTCGGGTACCGCGTCAGCTGCCGACTCGCCTCCACCGAAAACGCCCATCCCAAGCCCGCCGAGGCACCCGGCACCAACGCCAGTCCCGCCCCGGCCAAGCAACCCGCCTAAGCCGACCGCCGGCCCGACACCGACCGCTTTCGAACCCGCTTGCGGACCCGCTTGCCCCTGTTACAATGTCTCTTCGCAATCGACCCGGTCGGTTCGCGGCCGTCGCCCGCCCAGCCTCGGCCGATCTGTACAGGACGTACGCCTCGGGCCGGTTCGGTTTCAACGCCGGCCCCCGTTCAATTCAACCCCTCGCCGGCTCACCCCGACGAGGCCCTTGCGGGTCACGGAAACCCGCCGCGGGCCCTCTCACGTAGACAGAGGGCTATGGGTTTTATGTCCGATCACGCGCGGCTCGATAGAAAGCCCCGCCACTCAGGAGCAATCGTTTATGTCCTCACTCGCCAAAGAACTCGTCGACGCCGGCATCCACTTCGGCCACCGCGCAACGCACTGGAACCCGAAGATGGCCCCCTACATCTTCGGCAAGCGCAACAAAATCCACATCATCGACGTCAAAGAAACCATCAAGGGACTGCTCCTCGCACGAAAGTTCCTCACCAAGACCGTCGCCTCCGGCAAGGACGTCATGTTCGTCGGCACCAAGCGACAGGCACGCGGCATCATCGAAAAACACGCCACCGAAGCCGGCATGCCCTACGTCACCGAACGCTGGCTCGGAGGTACCCTCACGAATTACTCCACGATCCGTCAGCGACTCAAGCGACTCGAAGAACTCGAACGCATCGAAGAGTCCGGCGAAATCGACAACTACTCCAAGAAAATGGAGTCCCAACTCCGCCGCGAAAAGACCAAGATCAATCGCAACCTCGGCGGCATCCGCGACATGACCAAGCTCCCCGGCGCCATGGTCATCGTCGACGTCAACCACGAGCACAACGCCGTCCGCGAAGCACGCAAGCTCGGCATCCCCACCGTCTGCCTCATCGACACCGACTCGGACCCCGAGTTCGCCGACATCCCCATCCCCGGCAACGACGACGCCATGCGTGCCATCGAGGTCATCATGCAGTCCCTCTCCGCCGCGGTCAACGAAGGCAAGACCCAGCGCGTCGAGAAGTCCGGCGGCAAAGACGACACCGCCGAGCAAAAGCCCAAGCGACGCTCCAAGCGTGCCCAGTTCTCCGCCGACGCCCCCGCCGCCGATGAAGGCCAAGCCCCCGCCGAGCCCGAGCCCGCCGCCGCCACCGACGCACCGAGCTAAGCCCGACGCTCATCCCCGTCCGCTAAAACCAACCCACACCCCACCATGAAGCGCCGCGGCTTCGCAGCGCGATCCCCCTCAAAGGAAAACCAACCATGGCCATCACCGCACAAGACGTCAAAGCCCTACGCGATGCCACCGGCCTCGGCATGGCCGACTGCAAAAAAGCCCTCGTCGAAGCCGAAGGCGACATGGACAAAGCCGCCGAAATCGCACGCGCCAAGTTCGGCGCGAAAATGGCCGGCCGATCCGACCGCGAGTCCGCCGAGGGACGCGTCGCCATCGCCACCAACAACGACGGCTCCAAGGGCGCCATCGTCCAGATCAACACCGAAACCGACTTCACCGCCAAGAACGACGCCTTCGTCGAAATGACCCAGAAGATCGCCGACCTCGCACTCAACAGCGAGCCCGGCGACATCGCCGTCACCCCCGACATCGAAGCCGCCATGGAAGAAGTCCGACTCACCACCGGCGAGAACGTCCAGTTCGGACAAGGCGTCGTCTACGAAGCCGGCAAGCCAAACTGCGTCGGCGGCTACGCCCACTTCACCGGCAAGACCGGCGTCCTCCTCCACCTCGATACCGAAGCCGAAACCCCCTCCGACGAGCTCATCAAAGACCTCGCCATGCACGTCTCCGCCATCGTCCCCGAGGCCCTCGGCGTCACCGAAGACGACGTCCCCGCCGACATCATCGACAAAGAAAAAGCCCACGCCAAGCAGGAAGCCATGGACTCCGGCAAGCCCGAAGAGATCGCCGAGAAAATGGTCGTCGGCAAGATGCGCAAGTACATGGACAGCGTCGTCCTCGTCCGCCAGCCGTTCATCAAGGACGACAAGCAGCAGGTCCAGGACATCCTCCCCAAGGGCGTCACCATCAAGGCCTTCAAAAAAATCGCCATCGGCTAAGCCAAGGCCATCAAACAACCCAACCCCAAGAAAGCCCGGCCAAGTGCCGGGTTTTTTCATACACCCCGACAGACTGTGATGAGGCGCAGAACGCTGGGTGGCCGTGGTCA
The DNA here is from genome assembly GCA_049605275.1 of Phycisphaeraceae bacterium. Lineage (GTDB taxonomy): Bacteria > Planctomycetota > Phycisphaerae > Phycisphaerales > Phycisphaeraceae > JAHQVV01. The sequence goes on along the minus strand of JBMYUK010000034.1, from coordinate 86 downwards.
AGCAAAGCTTGCCCACGTACTCAGCGGAGATACACCAAAAACAACTCGTTCCGTGGGCAGGCTACGCCTGACCACGGCCACCCGAC
>JBMYUK010000033.1:0-12510 GCA_049605275.1 Phycisphaeraceae bacterium | reverse complement strand
CATCCGATAACGGAGGCGAACCTCAGCGGGGCCGGCGTCGTGCCGATGTTCAGGGGGTATCCTTGCATCGAGAGCCGATGGCCGAGCCGACGAACGACAACCCGACCCCGCCGCGGCCGCTGGTTGTCGACCTCGACGGGACGCTGGTCTCGACCGACACGCTGCACGAGTTGCTGCTCGAGGTGGCGGGGCATCACCCGCTGACTCTGCCGCGCGTCTTGCTCGGGCTGCTCGGCGGCAAGGCGGCGTTCAAGCAGGCGGTCGCTCGCTCGGCGGAGCTCGACCCCGAAGCGCTGCCTTACCGCGACGAGGTGCTCGCGCTGATCCGCGAGGCCAAGGCCGAGGGCCGACCGGTCGTGCTGGCCAGCGCGAGTCACCGCGCGACCGTCGAGTCCGTGGCAGCACACATCGATCTCTTCGACGCGGCCCTCGCCTCGGGCGCGGGCAACAACCTCAAGGGCCGGGCCAAGCTCGCGGCGATCCGCGCGCTGCTGGACGAGCGCGGCTGGGGCGAGGCGTTTGATTACGTCGGCGACGACCAGGCGGACCTGCCGATCTGGGCCGAGGCGCACACCGCTTATCTCGTCGATGTATGCGACCGCATCCGCCGCGGTGTCGCGCCGACGAGCGAAGCGATCGAGCTGGTCGAGCGACGCAGCGCGAGCGCCTTGATCGAATTCGCGCGCGCCGCCCGTCCGTACCAGTGGAGCAAGAACCTGCTGCTCGCCGTGCCGCTGAGCGCGTCGGGTCAGTTCGGCGACCGCGCGATCTGGCTCGCGCTGGTGCTCAGCTTCGTCGCCTTCAGCCTGACCGCCTCGGCCGTGTATCTCGTCAACGACCTTCTCGACCTGCGCTCGGACCGTTTGCACCCGACCAAGCGCCATCGGCCGATCGCCGCGGGCCGGCTCGCGCCGATGATCGCTTTGCTCGGCGCGTTCGCGCTAGTCGCCGGGTCGTTCACGCTGTCGCTCGCCGCGCTGCCGCCGATCTTCACGCAGGTGCTCGCGGTCTACCTCGTCACGACCACCGCGTACTCGCTCTACATCAAGGGCAAGGTCATGCTCGACGTGATCTGGCTCGCCTGTCTCTACACCCTCCGTATCATCGCCGGCGGCGTCGCGGTCGGCATCGTGGCTTCGGAATGGCTGCTCGGCTTCACGCTCTTCACCTTCCTCTCCCTCGCCTTCGCCAAACGCTTCTGCGAGCTCCGACTCATGCTCAGCCTCGGCAGCGAACACGCCAAGGGACGCGGCTACCGCACCGACGACCTGCCGCTGGTCCAGGGCATGGGCATCGGTGCCGGCTACCTCGCCGTGCTCGTCTTCGCGCTCTACATCACCTCCGACGCGGTCAGCATGGTCTACGACCAGCCGCAAATCCTCTGGCTCGCCTGCCCGCTCATCCTCTACTGGATGTCCCGGCTCTGGCTGTTCGCCCACCGCGGCAAACTCAAGGGCGACCCCCTGCTCTTCGCTCTCTCCGACCGCATCTCCTACTTCTGCATCGCGCTGTTGGCCTTGGTCAAAACCATCGCGCACTGACGCCGTCAGCCCATCGGCCGACACGCATCCCGATCGCTCGTCACCCGCCACGTCCAAACCACCAGCGCCACCGACGCGAACAGCAGGCACCACGAGTGATGCTGCATCACGCCGTTCTCCCACAGCCAAGTCTCCGCCAACCCGCTCGGCAGCCGGCCGCCCTTCTCCAGCGTCCTCAGCGCCGCCGACAACGGCAACACCAGCGGCAACACCAACAAACCGATCAACCATATCAAACGATCGCCCGGCCGCTCCCGCAGCACATTCAACACCAGCACCAGCAGCGGCAACAGCATCACCGCGTCGTAGTAACGGTGATACACCGGCAGCATCAGCAACAACCCGACACCCGAAACCGACAACAACGTATACCCCGACAGCCCCGCGCGCATCAGCCGCCAGATCGCAATCCCCGCGAGCAATGCCACGATCGCAATCACCGACTTGCCCACCCAAATCGCCGGCACAACGAGGTACACGATCGGCCTGAGGTCGATCATCTGATGCCGGTACCGCGCACCCGGCGACGGATCGAGCATCTCGTCGCGCCCGTGATCGACCGCGATATTCGCCGACAGCTGCTGCACCCAGTCCGGCACGGTCGCCATGAGCCGACCCACCCCGATCGCAGACACCCCGGCGATCACCATCAAACCCGCCGCCAGCGCAGCCCACTCGCGACGAAGCCCGATCAGCAATAAAAACCCGAGCCCGAGCTGCGGCTTAATCAAACACGCGATCCCGAGCAGCACACCGGCGACCCACGGTCGTCGTCGCTCGACCAGCACCAAGCCCGCGAACGCGCACGCCGCCGGCACCAACGCGAGTTGCCCCTGCGAGATCGTCGTCGCCACCGGGCCCCACGCCACCACCAGCACCGCGGCAATCAGCCAACCCATCGCCAAACGCTGCACCGACAACCAGTGCGACAACGCCCAGATCAGCACCCCGCACAACAACAGATTCAGCCCCATCCAGAACCATCGCGCCGTCGCAAGATCCACAAGCGCCAGCGGCGACAGCGCCGCCAGCGACGGCGGCGGATAGTAGCTGCCCGGATTCAAAAACTCCGGGCCCGCGAGGTCTTCGCTGCGCATCCGCTCGACGCACGCCTCGCCGCTATACGGATTCCCGCCTTCGAGCCACAGCGCCGACGCCGCATATAGGTGTGCGAGATCGCGGCTGCCGTCCACCGCACGAAGCGGCCCCCGCACGACGAACAAACCGCCGAACACCAGCAGCAGCCCGATCAAGACGGTCGCGATTCTTCGTTCCGATCGATCCATCCGCAAGCACCAAGACTCCGTCGGGCCGCCAACCTTGAAACACGATACCGCACCGCGACGCATCCACTCGACATCGAGCCTAAAGCGTATCGAGCCGCCCAGGCTTTCGCGACAACGACGACCCACGCCCGACGGCCGACCCGTCAGTTTTGATACCATCGGCAAACCGCCGAGACCGATGCAATCCCGGCCGACCGCGACACCACGTCATCCGCACGAACGCCCGCGAGAACACCCCCCTTGAGCCTTCAACAGAAAATCGACGACCGCTCCGCCGTCGTCGCCGTCCTCGGGCTCGGCTACATCGGCCTGCCCCTCCTCCGCGCGTTCTGGGAAGCCGGCTACCCCGTGCTCGGCTACGACGTCGACCAACAAAAAATCGACCAGCTCCGGCAAGGCAACAACTACCTCAAGCACCTCGGCCAGGACCTCGTCTCCGCCATGGCCGCCGGCCCCGACGAACGCTTCCGCGTCACCGCAGACCCCGCCGAACTCGCCAAGGCCGACGCGCTAATCCTCTGCGTCCCCACCCCGCTCGGCCAGCACCTCGACCCCGACCTCAGCTACATCGAATCCACCACCCAACACGTCGCCGAACACCTCCGACCCGGCCAACTCATCTCGCTCGAATCCACCACCTACCCCGGCACCACCGCAAAAGTCATGCTGCCCGTGCTCCAAGCCACCGGCCTCAAACTCGGCACCGACTTCTTCCTCGCCTACTCACCCGAACGCGAAGACCCCGGACGAAAAAGCCATAACACCAAAACCATCCCCAAACTCGTCGGCGGCGTCGATCAGACCTCCGGCCAACTCGCCGCCGCCCTCTACGCCAACGCCATTGCACAGGTCATCCCTGTCAGCTCGGCCGAGGTCGCCGAGTCCGCGAAACTCCTTGAAAACATCTACCGCGCCGTCAACATCGCACTCGTCAACGAGATGAAAACCATCCTCACGCCCATGGGCATCGACGTCTGGGACGTCATCGACGCCGCCGCCACCAAACCCTTCGGCTTCCAGGCCTTTTACCCCGGCCCCGGCCTCGGCGGACACTGCATCCCCATCGACCCCTTCTACCTCACCTGGAAAGCAAAAGAAGTCGGACAGACCACCCGCTTCATCGAACTCGCCGGCGAAATCAACCACGCCATGCCCCGATACGTCGTACAACGCACCATGCTCGCGCTCAACGATCACGGCAAGGCCGTCAAAAACGCGACGATCCTCGTGCTCGGCCTCGCCTACAAACCCGACGTCGACGACGTCCGCGAAAGCCCGAGCTTCGCCCTCATCGAACAGCTCATCCAACTCGGCGCAAAAGTCGACTACAACGATCCGCACGTCCCCACCACCCACAAGATGCGCAAGCACGACCTCCAGATGACCAGCGTCACACTCACCGAGCAGACTCTCGCGGCCTACGACTGCGTCCTCATCGCCACCAACCACTCCGCCTACGACTGGCAGATGATCGCCGACCACGCCAAGCTCATCGTCGACACCCGCGGCGCGATGCGCCAACTGGCCAAACAATACGATCACATCGTCTCAGCTTGAAACCGTCGCATGACTAGGAATTTAGTCCGTCAAAGCCCGGATACCTATGATCAGCGCGTTTAAATCAACCCCGTCGGCCCGCATAGGGCTGTCAGCGGGGTCGCTAAATGCGTAACATGGCGATTCGAGAGACGCCATGATTCCACAGATCGAACAGCACCGTCAGGATCTGACCTCGCTTTGTCGTAAGTTCGGCGTCGCACGCTTGGAGATTTTCGGGTCGGCAGCCACAGCGCAGAGCGACCGGGGCGCACGAGATGTGGACATGCTCGTCGAATTTCTCCCTGCCTCAGAGATGGGGCCGGCCGACCAGTATTTCGGTCTGCTTGAAGCGTTGCAATCTCTGCTGGACCGACCGGTGGACTTGGTCTGTGCCCGCGCGATGCAAAACCCCTATTTCATCGATGAAGTCAATCGCAGCCGGAGCCTGCTTTATGCCGCATAATGCCGCCAAGTTGCTGCATGACATCGTGCAAGCCGGACTTGCAATCCGACAGTTCCGCCAAACACGCACGATTAAGGATTACCAATCGGACCCGATGTTCCGCTCGGCCGTAGAGCGTTAGTTTGAGATCATTGGGGAAGCATTAAAGCGACTTGGCCGCGTCGACCCCGTCACGCTCCAACACATCAAAGGCCACCAAAAGATCATCGCATTCCGCAACATTATCGCCCACGGCTACGACATACTTGATGATGCCATCGTTTGGCAAGTCATCGAAGACTATCTTCCACGGCTGTTGGAACAAGTGGAGCAAGCACTGAATGAGATTAACTAATCATCAATCAAGCCTCAGTTCATGCCTACTTCGGCATCGTGCCGGTGAATAAGACTCTCCAATAAGTCTCACATGACCACCAACCACAAACCCGTCATCCTGCTCGGCGCCGGTGGCCACAGCCGCGTCCTCCGCAGCCTGCTCAGCATACAAGAGCGCTCGATCCTCGCCGTCCTCGACGACAACCCCGACCTGCACGGCAAACGCATCGGCCACACCGGACTCACCATCGCCGCCGCCCTCGACGCGGTCAGGCAACACGACCCGAACGACGTCGAACTCGTCAACGCCATCGGCTCCACGCACCGCCCCACCGCCCGCCGAGCCGTCTACGAGACATTCACCGCCAAGGGCTATACCTTCGCCACCCTCATCCATCACCACGCGACGACCGCCTGCGAAGCCTTCATCGAGCCCTCCGCCCAACTCATGGCCGGGTGCACGATCCAGGCCGGCGCACAAATCCTCGCCAACACACTCATCAACACCCACGCCTCAATCGACCACGACACCACCGTCGGCGAGCACACCCACGTCGCCCCCGGCGTCACCATCTGCGGCAACGTCACCATCGGCCAAGCCTGCCACATCGGGGCCGGCGCAACCATCGTCCAAGGCATCACGATCGGCGATAGCGTCGTCGTCGGCGCCGGCGCCACCGTCCTCCGCGACGTCCCCGACACCCAAACCGTCCTCGGCACCCCGGCCAGGCCGATCGCGTGAAGCAACCCCACACCCCACGGCAAAACCGCCGCCATCCCTGACTCCTCCAAACCCGACAGCCCGCATAAGCCGACCCCGCCCGCAGCGCAAGGCGAAATCTGGCCGCGTTTTGCCAATTGCCTCGGCCCCGCCCCCGCTCTTGGTTTATGCTAAATGACCGACACTCCCCCGCATGTCTAAAGGTGTTTCAGCCTGCCAATGCATCCGGATCTTTCTCCATCCAGTGACACCGGGATAGACGCCGCCACGAAAAAGGGCGACGCCTCCGCAGCAAAGGCCATGAAGGACGAGCCCGTCACACACGCGTCGATGCCAAGGCCGCCGGTCTCGGTCATCATCCTCACCCTCAACGAAGAGATCAACATCCGCGCCTGCATCGCCTCGTGCGAATGGTGCGACGATATCCACGTCGTCGACTCCGGCTCAACCGACCGCACACAGGACATCGCCCGCGAGCTCGGCGCCAATGTCCACTACCACCAGTTCATCTCCTTCGGCAAGCAACGCAACTGGGCCATCGACAACGTGAAGACCAAGCACCCCTGGATCTTTCACCTCGACGCCGACGAACGCTTCACCGACAACCTCGTCCGCGCGGTAGGCGACCTGCTCGACGCCGACCCAAAAGAGGCCGGCTTCCACGTGCCGCACAAGGTCATGTTCATGGGACGTTGGCTCAAGCGATCCGCCGGCTACCCGAACTATCAAATGCGACTCTTCCACAAAGAACGCATGCGATTCATCGACTACGGCCACGGCCAACGCGAAATCGAGCACGGCAAGATCGGCACGCTCGACGTCCCCTACCTCCACTTCAGCTTCAGCAAAGGTATCTACGACTGGCTCGATAAACACAACCGCTACTCAACCCTCGAAGCGATTCAAGTGCTCATGGGCAACGAATACGAGTGGGAGTGGAAAGACCTCTTGTTCGCAAACAAGATCAAACGCCGACGCGCCTGGAAAGAACTGACCTACCGCCTGCCCTTCCGCTCCAAACTGAGGTGGATCGGCATCCTCTTCATCCATGGCGGCATCCTCGAGGGACGGGCCGGCCTCGCCTATGCCAACCTCATGGCCATCTACGACAACATGACCATGACCAAGATCAAAGTCCTGCGAAGCCAGGTCGAGATCTGCGCCGACGGCCTGCCCCCCTCGCTACGCGAACCCAACCAACAGTTCGAGCCCATGGACACCCCCTACACCCGCTCGAAAGCACGCAAGGAGAATCCGCATGCAACCGATCGCAACCACGCGGGCGAACAGCCCCAGCAGGCCGGACCGTAAGCACACGCCAAACTCAGACTCAACGACAAACGATCATGCGAACCGGTCAAACCGACAACAAGCCATCGGCTATTCGGCCTTGAAACCCTATCGCAACGATCAAAATCGCTTGTGTTATGATCCGCGAAGAACCTGCGCTTCGATGAATCCATGGCCTTTTTCGATGGCGACAAAAAACCGGTATAGGCTCGCGTGCAGCACGCCTTCCAACGCGTCGCTTGGGAGACCTGCGCGATGAGCACAGAACAGAAGCTCCCCATCACGGTCTGTATCCCCGTTAAAAACGAGGAGAAAAACCTCCTACACTGCCTGAATTCATTAAGCGACAGCTTCGAAGCGGTCGTCGTGATCGATTCGAGCAGCACGGACCAGACCAAACAGATCGCGCTCGATCACGGCGCGACATATATCAATTTCGAGTGGAACGGCAAGTACCCCAAAAAACGCAACTGGTTGCTGCACAACCATCCGATCCAGACGCCTTGGGTCTTTTTCCTCGATGCAGACGAAAGACTCACGCCCGAGTTCATCAAGGAAATCCGCGAGACCATCTTCGAAACCGAACACAGCGGCTTCTGGCTCGCCTACGACAACTGGTTCATGCACCGGCTTCTCAAACACGGCGACGTCTTCTCCAAACTCGCCCTCTTCCAACGCAATTCACTGCGCGTCTTCGCAGCAGCCTCGACATCGAGATCCACGAACACCCCATCCTCAACGGATCGACCGGGCAAATCAACGCCAAACTCGAACACCACGAATATCGCGGGCTCGAACACTACATCCGCAAGCACAACGATTACTCCAGTTGGGAAGCCAAACGCTTCCTCTACCTTCAAAACGCCGGGCCCGAGGTGTGGGCGAACTTCACCCCGCGCCAACGCTTCAAATACAAAAACCTCGATAAATGGTGGATGGGACTCTTCTACTTCCTGACGACCTACTTCCTCAAACTCGGGTTTCTCGACGGTAAAGTCGGATGGACCTTTAACTCGTTAAAACGGAGATACTTCAACGAAGTCCGATTGAAGATTCAGGAATCCCGCGAAAACCTCGCTGCACAGAGAAACTGAACCCGCGATGCAGGACGCCAACGACAAGTACCAAGCGCGACGAATCAGCACGTGGACGAAACAGGAGCAGGTCAAACGGCTGCTCTGGTCATTCGTTCAGGCGACGCTCTTCCGCTATTCGCTGCACAACATGTATCGCTGGCGTCGTTTCCTGCTCAGACTCTTCGGCGCCAAACTCGGCGAACACACCGCGGTGCGACCGACCGCCCAGATCTACGTGCCCTGGCAACTCGAGATGGGCGACTGGTCCTCGATCGGCGACCACGCCATCATCTACTCGCTCGGAAAAATCACCATCGGCCAACGCGCAACGATCAGTCAGTACGCCCACCTCTGCGCAGGCACGCACGACTACACGACACCGGACCTGCCGCTGTTACGCGTGGCGATCACCATCGGCGACGAGTGCTGGATCGCAACAGATGCCTACGTAGGCCCCGGCGTGACGATCGGTCGGATGACCGTCGTCGGAGCTAGATCGAGTGTTTACAAAGACCTGCCCGAGAAAAAAGTCTGTGTCGGCAATCCCGCAAAACCCATTAAAGACAGAGAATTTTCTTCAGACTGAATCGATTAAATTGCTAATCGAAACCAAAAACATTTTTCAATCGGATATATCCTTTTCCTCGACCGTGGCGAGGGATGATCCAACCGCAACAGCACCTCAATGTCCAAGCGCATCCTTCAAATTGTATCGGGACTCGACCCGCGAACCGGCGGCGTGGTGAACGCTCTCGAAGGCTTGGCCAGTGCGCTGTCCGACACCGATTTGTCGATCGAGGTCGCGGCGTCGTACCGTGCAGAGTGTGACTGGTCGGTGGCCGAGCGGCTAAGTGATCGCGGCGTTGCGGTCACAAAGATCGGGCCCGTGAAAACGCCGATGGAATGGCACGCCGCCTTGAAATCGATCGTTCGACAGTCTGTTTCGCAGGCCGACGTGGTACACATCCACGGGGTCTGGGAGGAGATTCAGCATCAGGCGGCACGAGCTTGTCAATCGCTGGGTAAGCCTTACATCTGCTCGCCGCACGGCATGCTCGATCCGTGGTCGCTCGGGCAAAGCAAGCTGCGCAAAGCGATCTATCGCCGATTACGACTGACGCGAAACCTCAATCGTGCTTCGCGGATTCACTGCTGTTCGCGTATCGAAGGGCAACTGCTCGAACCGCTCGGCTTGAAGCCGCCGCACATCGTCGAGCCGAATGGGTTGGACTTTCGCGAGTTCGACCCGCTCCCCGAGGCCGGTCGGTTTCGCTCGAAACATCCGCAACTCGCGAATCAAAAAGTCATCCTCTTTCTGAGTCGGCTACACCATAAAAAAGGGCTCGACCTGCTGTTCCCGGCGTTTGCGGAAGCCGACCTCCAAGACACCACGCTCGTTCTGGCGGGGCCTTGCGATCCGGCTTATCGCATCGAACTAGACAAGATGGTTGCGGCCAGTGGGCTGAGTTCGGATCGTGTGTTTTTCGTGGGTATGCTCCACGGCCCTGCACGGATCGAAGCGATGGTCGATGCGGATGTTTTTGTCTTGCCGAGTTATCAAGAGAACTTCGGTATTGTTGTCGCTGAATCGCTCGCAGCGGGCACGCCCGTTTTGATTTCGGATCAGGTCAATATCTGGCCGGAGATCGAGGAAGCGGGGGTCGGTATCGTCTGTCAGACCAACGTGCCGAGCCTGGTCGAGGCGATGCAGCGGATGATCGCGAACCCGGATGCGATCTCCGTTGCGGTGTGTCAGTCGCTTGCCAAAGAGCGATACGACTGGCGCTCGATCGCGCAGCGCTGGGTCGGGCACTATCGCTCGCTCGCCGACGCTTCGGCTTGAATCAAAAGGCCCACCAAGACGCGGATCGCCACTCGATTCGAATTGATCGCTACGCTACATGCGGAAACACGATGGCAACAAGCGACCCCCCGATCCGCGTCAGCCTCCAGCAGCCTGTGCTGCCCGCTTATCGCGTTCCGGTTTTTCACGAGTTGTCTAAGCGGCCCGGCATCGATCTCACTGTCTATTACGGGGACATGTCAAACAGCCCGTCGAGCGTCAGCGACGTGCCATTCCATGCATCGTTCGTTCACCTTCGCGAGATGCGCCTGGCCGGCCACCCGATCCTGTGGCACGGCCCGCAGTGGACCGGCGCGAGCCGGCGGCGGAGCGATACCCTTGTTTTATCGTGGGATATCCATTACGCGAGTCTGATCCCAAGCCTGCTGCGCGCGAAACGCAACGGCGTGCGGACCGTGCTCTGGGGCCACGGCTACTCTAAACGCGAACAGCCGTGGCGTCGCTGGCCACGCGAACGAGTCGCCGGCCTCGCCGACGCGCTTTTGTTTTATAACCGCCGCGCGGCGGATGCGTATCTCGAGAACGGATGGGATCGGCGTCGCGTCTTCGTCGCACCCAACGCGATCGATCAGAGCCCGATCCAAGCGGCACGCGACTACTGGGCGTCTCGTCCCGACGAGCTCGACGCGTTCAAGAAAGAGAACGGCCTCGGCTCGGAGCCGATGATCCTGTTCGTCTCCCGCCTCGACCCGAACAACCGACTCGATCTGTTGCTTGAGGCGCTAAAGAAGATCGAGCCGATGCAGCCGACGATCCAAGTCGTGGTCATCGGCAACGGAGCGGACGAGCAGACGCGGCTGACCGCGATGCGCGATCGGCTGGGTCTATCGGATCGCGTTCGATTTCTCGGGCCGATCTACGACGAGCGTTCGCTTGCGCCGTGGTTCTTGTGTTCGAAGCTTTTTTGCTATCCCGCGAACATCGGGCTTTCGATCCTTCACGCGTTTGGGTACGGCTTGCCGGTGATCACCTCGGATCAGATCGGCGCGCAGAACCCGGAGATCGAATCGCTCGAACACGACGCCAACGGGTTGACCTACGCCGACGCAGACGCAGACGCGCTCGGCCAAGCGATCCTCACTATCCTCGGCGACGAATCGACGCGGGCACGTCTGTCGGCTGGCGCGTATCGCACGGCTTCGCAAACGTATTCGCTATCGGCGATGGTGGACGGGATGGTATCGGCGATCCGCGGTGAAGCGGTTTGACGCTCACCAGCCTTCGAGGGGATGACTGAGTCGCACGCGTAGTTGTTCGACGTCTTTTTCGAAATAGGCTTTGAGGGCTTGTTTAACGTCGCCTTCGATGGGGGGTTTCGTAGCGGGGAAGAGCCGAGCGAGGATAAGTTGATCGAACGCCCCGATGCCGTAGCGCAGGTACTTGGTGCCCGGGCGGGCGTGGATGCGTGAGCGGTCGGGCGAGGTGCTGAAGATAAGGGGGCGGAGGAGGCTGTAGATACGCAGGCGATTGAGCGAATAGCGGGCGGCCATGGGTCGCTGCTCGGTGCGTTTAGGCGCGATGGTGTCGTCGACACCGAGGAAGCGATAGAGGCTTTGCACGACGCGATCGGGGTCCTTGCCGACGTCGTCGAGGACGATGACTCGGGTTTGCTCGGGTGTGAAGTGCCGGGCGTAGCGTTGGAGGTGCTGGTCGTAGAGGCCGTAGGTGAGGATGGTTTCCGACAGGGGGTAGCGCGACTTCCACTCGCCGGCGAGGATCGCGCGAAGGCCCTGGTTGACCGGGACAAGCGGTATATGCCCTGCGAGGAGGAAGTGGAAATAAGCGGAGATCGCGCGAGAAACGGGCTCGCGTAAGACGGCGATGATCTTGCCACCGGGCATGTGTTTAGCGATGCGTTCGGGGACTTCGGCCTGGCCGAGGTAATTGGGTCGCTTGATGCCGCGGAGTTGGTTTGCTTTTGCGGGCGCGACTTCTTTCTCAAGGATATGAATGCGATCGGTTGCGTAGTCGGGGTCTTGAAAGAACGGCGTTTCGCCGTGGGGCATGTAGATGTTGGGGTGATCCTGGAGGCACTGCATGACAAAGGTCGAACCGGCTTTTTGAGCGCCGATGACGACGAAGTCGAGGGTCTTTGGGTCGGCTTGTTGATTCATCGCTTGTGAGGCGTTTTGGCGTCGGGTCAGATTTGGGTCGCGGGGGGTGCTGCGAAGGGCATGGGGATTTGCGTGCCGCAGACCCAGCGGACGATCCTGGCGGTGAGCCAGACCGCGATCACGCCGGCGATGATATTAACGGAGAAGGTGCCGATGTCGCCTCGCGTCCATCCGATGATGTGGCCGGCGTTGGCGGCGAGGATGGCGAGACTGTCGCTGGGGGTGACGAAGACATCGCGACCCAGCACCATGTTGCGGTCGCCGTCGCCGTCGGAAGCGGCGCCGAAATCGGGGCCGTCCG
>JBMYUK010000032.1:0-12791 GCA_049605275.1 Phycisphaeraceae bacterium | reverse complement strand
TAGCTTGTTCGACCAGGATCGGCCGAACTCTCCGCCCCGGAACAAGGCGTAGATCCCCGCGGCGAGGACGACGGTCACGACGCCGATCAGAAACAGGCCGATGCTCAGGAGTTGGCCCTGGGTGATCGCGGGGAGCTGGCCGTCGTCGATGAACTGGGCGTCGGGTCGGCGGAAGAACTCGTTGACGACGCGCATCGCGGCGTAGGTCACGCCGAACCACCCGCCGATGAGTCCGGACTTCACCGGCTTGCGATACAGCCAGAGCAAGACGGCGAAGACGATCAGCCCCTCGGTCAGGCCGGCGAAGAGCTGGCTGGGATAACGCGCGGTCAATTCCTCGGCCAAGTACGCCGACCAAGCGGGGTCGTTCTCCTGAACGCGCTGGATTGCGGTGTGGATCAGCGCGGGGTCGGCGGGGCTATTGAACAGTTCGCCTTGGCGGAGCGCGAAGGCGTGGAGGTCTTCGATCTGCTCGGCCGACCACGTCTCGCCGATCTCCTGTGGGAACTGCACGGCCAGGGGGAAGTCGCGCGGGCAGGCCCGGCCGAAGAGCTCGCCGTTGATGAAGTTGGCGATGCGTCCCATGAGCAGTCCCAGCGGCCCGCCGAAGGCCATGAGGTCGAGGAGGTGCGCGAATTTGTTGGGGGCGAGCATCTTTTGCCGCCAGGCGAAGAAGACGCAGCCGGCGATGCCGCCGAGGATCCCGCCGTGGCTGGCCATGCCGCCTTCGTTGATTTTGAAGACGCCCCAGTACGGCAGGCTGGACGAGAAGTCGAGGAAGAGCGAGGGCTGGTAGAAGACGACGTAGCCGAGTCGTCCGCCGAGGACGATGGCGATCGCGAGGGTGACGACCAGGTCCGCGGCCTGCTCGGGTTTGAGCGGGGAGACGCCGACGCTGAGCACGCGTTTGATGAGGAAAAATCCGATGGCGAACCCGACGAGGTAGGAAAGCCCGTACCACCGCACGCCGCCGTTGAGGAGGTCGCCGACGAACCCGCCGAACTGGATGGCGAAGGGATCGAGATCGTGCAGCCAGGGATCGGCGAGAAGCAGCATCGAAGTAGTTTAGTGCTTCACTACAACGGTGTAGCGGGCGACGCGCAGCGTTCCGCGGTTCGGCGAATGATCTGTCGTGACCCGATGATCGCAAGTCAAACGGGACGCTTCGCATTTTCCGCTACGCCGCGCTGAGGACATCTACTCCCCGGTGGTCCACGGCGGATTCTTGGGGTCGCCGATGAGGGTGATCTCTCGGCCGTCGCGTCCGCCGATGCCGTAAGCCAGGTGTTCGATCTGCCACGGCTCGCCCTCGGCCTCGCTGACGCACCAACTGCGAACGACCGCGGTGTCGATGGGCCCGGTGACGCGGAAGGTCAGCTCGTACGTGCCGTTGCGTTGGTCGTGGCTGCCGCGCGCGAGCGTGCCGACCTCGAGCGGTTGGCCGAGGGTCTGGTCGACGAGTTCGCTGGCCTTCAGCTCGGCGAGGGTGAGTTCGAAGGCCTCGCTCGACTTCACCGCCGAGGACCCCATCCAAACGCCGACGGGCAGGCCGATGACCAGCGCCATGAGCAGGATCGCGACGGGGATGAGAAACTTCTTGCGTTTCGGGAAAAACGGCAGCTTCTGCTCGGGCGCGTTGACGGCTGTTTCGGGCGTGTGGTGATCGGTGTTGTCGCTTTTATCGCTGGTCATCGCGTGATTTTAGCCGCATGCGTGGCCGGCGATGGTGTCGGCGATGTCTCGCAACACCGCACACGAAACACGCGGATTTCTAACACTATTCATAAAAGGTGTTAAATCAATGAGCTAATCATTTAGGGTGAGATTTGACTTGCATTCGCTGTTAGCTTACGCCGCGCCGACGCCGGTTGCGTTGGTTTACATGCACCAGGCCCGCCGGGCCGCATCACCTTTAGGATTCGAGAGATGAAGACCAAACGATTGATGACCGCCGCCTTTGCCCTGTCCCTCGCGACCGTCGGCGCCCAGGCGCAGATCGGCGTGCTCGTGGATAGCGTCCAGACCGACGCGGCCGAGATCGGCGTGTTCGACCCGGTGACCGGCAAGTACTTCGTCACCGACGACAACAACGGCCTGTTCACCACCGTCCTCGCCGGCAACAACAAGTTCAGCGCGATCAACCCCTTCCCCTTCGCCAACCCGTTCACCGGCGGCACGGGCATCGCCGCGGTCAGCAGCGTCGCCATCGACCCCCTCGGCCGGGGCTTCGGCGTCGCGACCCTCATCCCCGACCTCCGCACCGAGACCGGTAAGCTCGTCGCCTTCGACACCGCCACCAACGCGATCCTCGGCACCTACGACACCAGCTTCCACCCCGACAACGTCGTCTTCTCACCCGACGGCACGAAGATTCTTACCGCCAACGAAGGCGACTGGGAAGCCGACGAAGACGAGGACGGCTCGGGCTACCTCGGCACGAACGCCAACGACACGCCCGGCTCGATCAGCATCTTCGACATCGGCGCTGGCGCACCGAACTTCGGCACCCTCGCCGGCACGGTCTACGACTTCTCGGCCGGCAACCTCGGTGCCGGCGCGTCGCTCACCGGCATCCGCGACTTCGCGCCCGACACCGCCAACGGCACCAACGACCCGAGCGAAGCGCCCGCCCTCGGCCGCATCGAGCCCGAATACATCGCCGTCAGCGAAGACAGCACCAAGGCCTTCGTTACCCTCCAGAACAACAACGCCGTCGGCGTCTTCGACCTCGTCACCAACGAGTGGTCGGATATCCAAAACCTCGGCACGATCGAGCAGCTCGTCGACGCCTCGGACAGCGACGGCGGCATCTTCATCGACGACCTGGTCAAGGGCCTGCCCATGCCCGACACGATCCAGTCCTTCACCGACGGCGCAGGCAACACGTTCTACGTCACGGTCAACGAAGGCGACGCCGCGCTCAGCGATGAGAGCCGCGTCAAGTCCGCGAACCTCGACCCGATCTACGAAGCAGGCCTGGACACCAGCGACGCCGGCCTGGGCCGACTCGAGATCTCCAACGTCGATGGGGACAGCGACGGCGACGGCGACATCGACGAGATCACCATGTTCGGTACGCGATCCATGTCCGTCTGGGCCGAGGACGGCACGCTCGTCTACGACACCGGCAGCATGTTCGAAGAAAACCTCCGCGACAACTTCCCCGATTCGTGGGTCGAAAGCCGCAGCGACGCCAAGGGACCCGAGCCCGAGGCCCTCGCCCTCGGCGAAATCGACGGCGACCTCTACGTCTTCGTCGGCAACGAGCGGAGCTCCGAAATCGCCGTGCTCAAGCTCCTCGAAGACGGCGACGACACCTTCGACGGCACCGAGCCAGTCCTCGTCGACACGCTCTTTGCGCCCGGCCTGACCCGACCCGAGAGCCTTGTCTTCATCAGCGCCGAAGACTCGCCCAGCGGCGAGTGGGTGCTGCTCGCGACCTACGAAGACGACGCGGGCATCGCGTCCTTCAGTGTCCCCGAACCGACGTCGCTGGCGCTACTCGCCCTCGGCGGCCTGCTCGTCGGACGCCGCTGCCGCGCCTAAAAGATCGCGCCAAGATCGATACGAAAGGCCGCTCGCGAAGGGCGGCCTTTTTCATGCGCCGCGACCGCGGGTTGGAAGCCCTCGGCGTCTGTTACAGACTTCAGGGCGGACGAGGCAAGATAAGTTGAAGCATCGTTAGCCGCCGGGCCACGCCCGGGCGGACGAATCTTCATCGTCGTCCACCCACGTATGACGCGGCGGCTACACCGCTCGGCGATCGGGCGTCAGGCGGACTCGTTCGACTTCGTATGATTTCGGGGCGGTGTCGATCAGAACGATCGGTTGGACGACGCGTCGCGGCGCACGACGAGTCGGGCGGGCGCGTCGGTGCCGGTCTCGGTTTCGAGATTCGTGGCTTCGACAAAGCCGGCGTCGACGTCGCTTTGCTGCGGCGGGACGAAGGCGAAGAACATGCCGTAGGCGAAGATCAGCGCGATCGACATCGCGAAGGAGGCGGAATTGGTCTTGTGCAGGTGGTTCATCTCTTCTGATTCCAAGCCGCGTGGGGTGGGAGCGGAGCAGGACTTGCTTCGCCGCGGTTTGTTCCGACCGGGTCGGGGTGCTTTTCTCTTCGGCGAACGAATCGCCTCGACCGCCAATCGAGACGGCTTTGACCCCCGGAACGATACAACAAAGCTGTCTCGATTCCAGCCATTTTTCGTTAGAAAATAGATAAGACCGCGAAAAATCGATCGCGCGATCATTGCTTTGGATTACTGGAATATCATTCAGGTCATCGAAACGGACTACAGCTTGCCGACGCCTTGCTTGTCGCCGCGCACCTGCATGGGCAAACCGAGCAGATCGATGAAGCCCCGGGCCGCTTCGATGTCGTAGCCGTCCATGGCGAAGCTAGCGAGGTCGGCGTCGTAGAGCGACTTGGGCGACGTCGCCTCGACGGCCATGGCGGTGCCCTTGTAGAGCTTGAGCTTGACGCTGCCGGTGACGACGTTGTTCGCTTCGTTCATGAAGGCCTGGAGCGCTTCGCGGAGCGGGTGAAACCACTGGCCGTAGTAAGTGAGCTTGCCATATTGCAGGGCGAGTTGTTGTTTGGTGTGGTAGAGGTCGCGTTCGAGGGTGATCTGTTCGAGGGCCTTGTGGGCCTCATAGAGGATCGTGCCGCCGGGCGTCTCGTAGACGCCGCGCGACTTCATGCCGACGAGCCGGTTCTCGACGAGGACGGTGGTGCCGACGGCGTGCTTGCCGCCGATCTCGTTGAGCGTTTCGATGATGCTGTGGCCGGCGAGTTTCTTGCCGTTGACGTGCGTCGGGTTGCCGTTCTTAAAGTCGACCTGGACGTACTCGGCCTTGTTCGGCGCTTTCTCGACGGGCACGGACATCACGAGGCAGCGCTTCCAGTCCGGCTCCTGATCGGTGTGCTCGATCTCGTCGCCCTCGTGGGAGATGTGCCAGAGGTTGCGATCGCGGGAGTAGATCTTCTTCTTGGTTTGGTCGATCGGGATGCTGTGTTTCTTGGCGTAGTCGATGGCGGTCTCGCGGTCGGTCAGGCCGTCGTCGATGAAGGCCTGGTCTTTCCAAGGCGAGATGATCTTGAGCTTGGGCGCGAGCGCTTTGTAGGTCAATTCGAAGCGGACCTGGTCGTTGCCCTTGCCCGTCGCACCGTGTCCGACAGCGTCGGCTTTGGTCTGTTTCGCGACCATGACCTGGTGCTTGGCGATGAGCGGCCGGGCGATCGACGTGCCGAGCATATAGTCGAGCTCGTACGTCGCGTGGGCGCGGATCATCGGGAAGCAGTACTGCTCGGCGAACTCCTTGCGCAGGTCTTTGACGACAACTTCGTCGGCGCCCGACGCGTAGGCCTTCTTCTCGACACCCTTGAGCTCGTCGCCCTGGCCGAGTTCCGCGGCGAAGCAGACGAGCTTGACCCCGGGATAACGGTGCTTGAGCCAGGGAAGGATGACGGAGGTGTCCAGCCCGCCGGAGTAGGCGAGGACGATTTTCTTGGGGTCTTTTTGTTTCGTCATGGTGTCGGTTGGTTGGTAAATAGCACTGCGGTGAGCGGGACAGAATAGCGGCGCGGGCTTACCGGGCCAAGTTATCGCCCCTTGAGCATCGTGCGTTTTGCTCGCTCGGGCCGATGAAAGCTAGTGTAAACAAGGTTTCATCGATGACCCGCTGGATCAAGCAAACCTTCGAACTCTCCCACGGCCAGCACCGCGCGATCTTGTCGATGGAGGGGGTGCGCGGGTTCGCGGTGTTTCTGGTCTTTCTCGTTCATTACGTCACGCTTGCGATGCCCTGGCTCGACGGGGCGGGGCGTACGCACGCGGTCGCGTCGCAGATCCAGGCGATGGGTCATCTGGGTGTCGATCTGTTCTTCGTTCTCAGCGGTTATCTGATTTACGGGATGCTTGTTAAGAAGCCTCGGCCGATGGGCCGTTATGCGCTGCGGAGGGTGCAGCGGATTTATCCCGTGTTCGCGATCGTGTTTCTGATGTACCTGTTGCTGTCGGCGGTGTTTCCCGACGAGTCGAAGATCCCGAGCGGTTCGGCGGGGCTGTGGTACGTGTTTCAGAACTTGCTGCTCTTGCCGGGCATCTTCGATATCGAGCCGATGATCGCGGTCGCGTGGTCGCTGAGTTACGAGGCATTCGCTTACATCACCATCCCGATGCTGATCGGGTTGTTGTCGATGCGGCGGATGAATCGCGGGCGGCGCGTGGTCTGTTTGCTGTTGATCGCCGCTGCGGTTTTTGTCGCTTCGTCGAAGGGGTTCGGGCACGTTCGGCTGACGATGTTCCTCTGCGGGATGCTCGTGTTCGAAGCGATCGATGCGGGGGGCTGGCGTATTGCGAAGGCGTGGTCGCTGCCGGCGCTGGTGCTGGCAATGGGCGCGGCGATCGCGGGGCCGTCGCTCGGCCTGCCGCTGTGGGGGTTGTTCGTTGTGCTGTTCGTCCTGTTCTTTATCTTCGGCGTCGGGTGCCTGATCGACGACGGCCCGGCGGCTCGGCTGTTTTCGCTTGCCCCCTTGCGATGGCTCGGGAACATGAGCTACAGCTACTACCTGATCCACGGCCTGTCGCTCAAGGGTCTGTTCATGGCGCTGGTCCTGATCGCGCCGCCGCAAGCGACCTGGAGCCTCGCGTTCTGGGCGTTCTGGGTGCTCTTGCCGATCGCGTTTGCGGCGACGCTCGTGCCCTCGATCGCGTTGTTCGTGTCGATCGAGAAACCGCTGTCGCTCGGCACGACACCCAAGCCCGCAGACCATCACGCGCAGCCGACCCCGAGACGGGCGCTGTTCCCCGGCCGGCGTGCTGTGAAAACCCCGTGAACGCATCGGAATACGCCTTGGCCCCCGGGCCGACCTGCGATATACTGCACATTCCTATGAAAAGCCTACTCGTCATCCCGGCCCACGTCCCCGCCACGCTCGTGGTCGGCGTCGCGGTTAGCTGAGCGGACGACCCGCGGCCCCCAAGCCAACTCCCGTCGCAATCCATCAGGTCAGGTGGCCGACTTATCCGCCGTCGTGGCCCGCCCGCGTCGCAACAACCGATACCAAATAACAGTCGGCTTAACCACCAAATACCCAGCACCCAAAACCCAACACCCCACGAATCGAGCGATCCCCATGACCGCCACCTCCACCCACAACCTCAACGCACACGCCGTCGACAAACCCTCGCACGGCGAGCCCACCATGAAATACGCCGGGATGACCGGCGCGCAGATCTTTCACGAGATGATGCGCGAGCACAACGTCGACACCATGTTCGGTTACCCCGGCGGAGCGATCCTCCCCGTCTTCGACGCCATCCACGAGTCGGGCATCTTCAAGTTCATTCTCAGCCGACACGAA
Organism: Phycisphaeraceae bacterium; assembly: GCA_049605275.1. Classification (GTDB taxonomy): domain Bacteria; phylum Planctomycetota; class Phycisphaerae; order Phycisphaerales; family Phycisphaeraceae; genus JAHQVV01. The sequence continues at coordinate 5,425 of JBMYUK010000032.1, read as the reverse complement.
CAGGGCGCCAGCCACATGGCCGAGGGCTACGCACGCACCACCGGCAAGCCCGGCATCGTCCTCGTCACGTCCGGCCCCGGCGCGACCAATACCGTCACCGGCATGCAGGACGCGCTCATGGACGGCACGCCCATGATCGTCTTCGCCGGCCAGGTCGCCACCGGCGCGATCGGCACCGATGCGTTCCAAGAAGCCGACATGACAGGCATCACCCGGCCCTGCACCAAGTGGAACACCCTCGTCAAACGCGTCGAGGACATCCCACGCGCCATCAACACCGCCTTCATGGTCGCCACCTCCGGCCGACCCGGGCCCGTCTTCGTCGACCTGCCCAAGGACGTCACCGCCGCGACGCTCAAGGGCGAATGCTACGACGAACCCTTCACCCCCGGCTTCGCCGTCCGCGAACTCGGCACGTCCACCGAGATCGATCGCGCGGCCGAGATGATCAACAACGCCAAGAAGCCGGTCTTCTACGTCGGCCAGGGCTGCGTCAACTCCGGTGCCAGCGACCTGCTCCGCCAGTGCGCCGAGCAGGCGAACATCCCCGTGACGACGACGCTGCAGGCGCTGGGCGCCTTCGACGAGCGAGACGAAAAGTCGCTGCACATGCTCGGCATGCACGGCAGCGCGTACGCCAACTGGGCCATGCGCGACGCCGACGTCATCATCGCCGTGGGCGCGCGCTTCGACGACCGCATCACCGGCAACCCCGCGAAGTTCGCTGCGACTGCGCGGCAGGCCGAGCGCGACGGCACCGGCGGGTTCATCCACTTCGAGATCGCCCCAGAGAACATCAACAAGACCGTGCCCGTCACGATCCCCGTCGAAGGCGACGCGAAGAAGAATCTCGAACTGCTCAAGCCGCTCCTCAAGCACGCCGACCGCACCGAGTGGTTCGAGACGATCGCGACGTGGAAAAAGGATCACCCCTTCCGCTACAAGGACGACGAGCGCGAGTTCCACCTGAAGCCCCAGGCCGTGGTCGAAGAACTCTACAACCAGACACAGGGCGAGGCGATCGTCACCACCGGCGTCGGCCAGCACCAGATGTGGGCCGCGCAGTTCTACCAGTACACCACGCCCAAGCGGTGGTTCACCTCCGGCGGGCTCGGCACGATGGGCTACGGCGTGCCCGCGTCCATCGGCGGACAACTCGGCGAGATGATCGAAGCCGAGAAACAAGGCCGAGACCCCTTGCCCGTCATCAACATCGACGGCGACGGCTCGTTCACCATGACCTGCATCGAGATGACCACCGCCGCGCAGTACAAAATCCCCGCGAAGACCATCCTCCTCAACAACGACTTTCAGGGCATGGTCAAGCAGTGGCAGGACCTCTTCTACGAAGAACGCTACAGCCACACGCAGATGCACAACCCCGACTTCTGCAAACTCGTCGAGGCCATGCACTGCAAGGCCTTCCGCTGCACGAAAAAAGAAGACCTCAAGGAAGTCATGACGCTGTTCCTCGCCCACGAAGGCCCGGCCGTGCTCGAATGCCTCGTCGAAAAACACGAGCACGTCTACCCGATGATGCCCGCGGGCAAGACCGTCGAAGACATGGTGCTCGGCGACTTCGACTAGAGCAAACGATCGGTAGGGTGGGTGGAGCGAAGCGATACCCACCGCGAATGATCTCGCGTGTTGCGGCGGGTATCGCTTCGCTCTACCCACCCTACGATCGTGGGCGGGGAAGTGGAGAGGTGGACGTAGGAGTTACAAAAACAAATAACTCAAATGAGTCCCATCGCGAGATGGCGTTTTTTATGGTCTTTTTGCCCCGCGAAAAGCGCCTCACCGCGCCGGTCGCACGTCGATGACGTGCAGCTCGGCCGAGGTGTTGCCGCGCCACTCGTTGATCGCCGGCTGGAAGACGACGTCGACCGCACACCCCGCGGGCAGGTCGTCGGCGCGGTCGCCCATGTTCCACGCCACCGCGCGGATCGTCCGCGTCCCGCTGCGCAGCAGCATCGACAGGTGCTTGCCCGCTGAGCCCATGCGCTGCGCGGGGCGGTCGAGCGTGAGTCGGCGGATCATCAGCCTCGGCTTGGGGTTGCCTCGGCCAAAGGGCGCGAGCGACTTCACGAGGCCGAAGACCCGAACGCTGCAGGACTCGAGCGCGACGTCCGCGTCGATGCGCAGGTCCTGCACGAGGTCGTCGACGCCCAGCCGCGAGTTGACCTCTTCGACGAGCGCTCGGCGGAACGCGTCGATGTGGTCGGCGGGCAGCGACAGGCCCGCGGCCATGGCGTGTCCGCCGAAGGTGGTGAGGTGCGCGTCGCAGGCCTGGATCGCGGCATGGAGGTTGACGGCGTTGACGCTGCGGGCCGAGCCCTTGGCGGTGCCGGTCGCGGCATCGATACAGAGTATGACGACGGGTCGGCAGAATCGCTCGACGAGTCGGCTGGCGACGATGCCGACGACCCCGGGGTGCCAGTCTTCGTGGGCGAGCACGATCGCGCGGGATTGGTCGTCGTCGTAGCCGAGGTCGAGGACCATCTGCGTGGCTTGCGCGGTGATCTGGCGCTCGGTGGCTTTGCGTTCGTCGTTGACGTCGTGCAGGTACTCGGCCAGTTCTTTGGCGCGCTCGCCGGTGGCCACGGTGAGCAGTTCGACGGCTTCTTTCGCGTGGCCCATGCGTCCGCAGGCGTTGAGCCTCGGGCCGAGGACGAAGCCGATGTGGTAGCTGTCGATCTTCTCGCTTCGGAGGTTGCTCGCGTCAATGAGGGCGTTGAGGCCGGGGTTGAAGGTGTGGCTGATGCGCTCGAGGCCGAACTTGGTGATGACGCGGTTCTCGCCGGTGAGGGGCATGACGTCGGCGACGGTGCCGAGCGCCGCGAAGGCGAGCAGATCGAGCAGCAGCCTGCGATACGCGTCGGGTAGCTTGCCGCCTTGCTCGCAGCCGGTGTGTCGGAGCGCGAACTGCCAGGCGAGTTTGTAAGCCACGCCCGCGCCGCAGAGATCGCGATTGGGGTAGGTGTGATTTTGGATTTTGGATTTTGGATTTCGGATTGATTGCGGCTGATCGGTTGGATGGCGATGTAAATCTGCGATCCGAGATCCGCCATCCGAAATCGGCAGCCCGGGGTGGACGAGCGCGTAGGCGTCGGGAAGGTGGTCGGGGTCGAACTCGTGGTGGTCGGTGATGATGAGATCTAGCCCGAGATCTTTGGCGATCTGCGCTGGCTCGTTGGCCGTGATGCCGCAGTCGACGGAGACGAGGAGGGGCGAGCGATTTTGGATTTCGGATTTTGGATTTCCGATTGTTTCCGATTCTTTGGTTTGAATGTCTTGACCTTCCGCCATCCGCGATCCGCTATTCGCAATCGCTCGGATCGCCTCGCTGTTTAGGCCGTAGCCTTCGTCGAGGCGGTGGGGGACGTAGGTGGAGACGCTTGCGCCGGCCTGTTTGAGGGTGTGGTAGAGGATGGCGGAGGCGGTGATACCGTCGACGTCGTAGTCGCCGTAGATGACGATGGGCTGGTGTTCGTCGACGGCTCGCTTGAGTCGCTGGGCCGCGCGGACGCAGCCGGGCAGCGTGGCCGGGTCGTGCAGGTGCGTCAGTTTCGGGTTGAGGAATCGCTGGGCGCCGTCGGCATCGTCTATACCGCGGGCTCGGAGCAGTTGGTCCAGCAGCGGGTCGAGCCCGGGCACGAGCGGGCCGGGGAGAGGGTCGGAGGCCGTTGCTTGGGGCGTCGGCGGGTGCCAACGGGTGGCCGGTTGCGTCCGTGCGGTGGGCATATGAATAGAGTAACACGCGGGGCGGCGCGCTCGCGAGCGATCCGCGCTGTTGCAGCCGACGCGAACCGCGTTACAATGTGCGGCTCGCTTTTCACGACCACCACCCCACGCAGGAGCCGGCCATGCCGAAGCTCAAAGGCCACAAGGGCCTCGCCAAACGCGTCCGCATCACCGCCACCGGCAAGGTGAAGTTCACCAAGCGCGGCCGACGCCACCGCAACAGCCACATGTCCGGCGACACGATCCGCGGGCTCAACCGCCCGGGCGTGCTCAGCCGAGCCGCGGCGCGGACGCTCGAGAAGAAGCTGCACATCCGCGTGAAGGGTGCCGAAGACTGAATCGATTTTCCGCGGACGCGCGTAAAGCGTCGGCGATGACTCGCGGCTAGGGACCTAAGCGAAGCGAACGCTTCCCCCTTGATCGCACAACACGGAGACGAGCCATGCCTCGTGCACAGAAAGGCGCCGCTCGGCGTCAAGCCAAGAACCGCTGGTTCGCCAAAGCCAAGGGCAACCGCGGCGCCCGCCGAACCCAGTGGCGTCGCGTTCAGGAAGCCGTCGTCAAGGGCGGCACCTACGCCTACCGCGACCGCCGAACCGTCAAGCGCGACTACCGCGCCCTCTGGATCACCCGCATCTCCGCCGCCGCCGAGATGCGAGGCATGAAGTACAGCCGACTCATCAACGGCCTCAAACTCGCCAGCATCGCGCTCAACCGCAAGATGCTCAGCGAGATCGCCATCCACGACCCCGAAACCTTCGACGCCATCGTCGACAAGGCCAAGTCCGCCCTGGAAACCAAGCAGGCGGCCTAAGCCAAAGCCCAAGCACTTCAACGACCCGAAGCCCACGGATTCAATCCGTGGGCTTTTGATATTGAAGGATCGCGCGGTTAAAAGATAAGCCGCTTAAATACTCTCGCCTCTGGTGTGCATCAGTCTTTAGCGCCTGGTCGCCAGTGCCGGGCATTAATGAGACAGAGTGCCCGCCCGCGAGCTTGCCGTAATGTCGCGTTCGCCTCGGTGTGCTGCGGCGGGAAGTTATTGATCTCTGCGAGAAGGTCTCGGTCGCTCCACTCACCGATCGCACCGAGCATCAGGATCGCTTGAGTGCGGGTCTTGCCGACCTCGTCGAAGTCCGTGTTTTTCGCGATCGCGCGCAGTTCGTCGATCGGCTTGGCGTTGACCGTCATCTGAAGGACCGTGGCGTCGATCTCACGCTGAAAAACCAGGCGTTTATAGCGCGGTTCGTTTTTCATATCTTTGATCTGCTCCATGAGTTTCGCATCGGCGAGTTGTCCGATGACGATCCTGCCCCAGCGGTCTTTGGTGCCTTGGTGGAGGTGATCGAGATGCCACTTCATGTATTCGAGTAGCCATGTACGGCCGGTGTCGTCGTTCATGCGGACGAGGGCGGCGGCGAACTTGGATTTGTAGAAGAGTTGGTTGTGCCGGGTCTTGTTCCAACTCGCGGGAAAGATATCGCGTTCCAGGCCTTTAACTAGCAGGTCCTTGTTTTGTTCAGTGGCGAGAGTTGCAAAGGTTTTGAAGAGCGATCGCCTGGGGTCGTTCTGGACCGTCCCTCGGACGGGTAGTTTTTTCATCGCTTGAACGAGTGCATCTTCCGCTTCTTCGATTTCATAGACACGCACGATGATGAGCCACTGGATCAGATCGTCATAG
>JBMYUK010000031.1:0-12846 GCA_049605275.1 Phycisphaeraceae bacterium | reverse complement strand
GGATCATCGACAGCAACTCGGTGTGCGCGCCGCCGGCTGCCTTGCCGAGCGTCTGGTTGTATTCGCGTCGGGCTTCCTGGATCGTCTTGGCCTTGTCGGCCTGGGCGCGCGTGACCCCAGTATACGCCTCGCGGACCTGGTTGGGCATCGACTGATTGTTGTTGTCGATGAGCACCTGCTGGATCTGGATGCCGGTCTGAAGCTCGTCGAGCACGCGCTGGGTGTAGCTCGCGATGGCGGGGGTGTCGAACTTGCTCTTGGTGATCGTGTCTTCGACGTTGGTCGTCGCGACATAGTGGATCATGCCGCGCTCGGCCGCGGTGCGGACCAATTCGTTCGCCCGCTCGAGGCTGCCGACGTTTCGAAGGTAATCGTCGACGGCGTCTTTATCGATGCTGTAGTTCACGCCGAACTGGACGTGGATGACGTTGGTGTCGCCGGTGATGAGGAAGCTGTCTTTGAGGGGGTCGAGTTGTTCGAAGGCGAGGTCTTCGGGCTTCTTATCGTCGGGGTTGTGATACCAGAACGAGTCGTCGAGGCGGAGGGTTTGGATCTTGCCGGGGACGACGATTTTTTCTTCGAAGGGATAAGGCAGGCCGAAGTACCAGCGGGCGTCGGAGTACGTGCCGATCTCTTCGCCGAAGAGGTAGCGAACGGTCGTAGTTTCTTCTTTGACGCGGAAGACGCCGGAGAAGAGGTAGATCACGAGCAGCCCGATCATGAGGGCTTTAAGGACGGTGAAGCTGACGCGGAGCGCGTCGGAGAGCGACTGCTGCGCGGCGTCGAGGCCTGGGCCTTCGCCGGGGCCCGCACCAGGACTCGGGCCGGCGCCAGGGCCAGGTCTTTGGCTCGGGCCGGTGGGATCGCTGTCGGGCGGGACGGGATTCGGTGGCGTTTGGCTCACGGCCGGGCCTCCGTCGAGACGGGCTCTTGCGCGGACGGTCGGAGCGGGGGCGCGGTCTCGGTCGAGCGCATCGCATCGAGCTGCGCTTCAAGCTGTGCGATGCGTTGCTGCAGCAGGGCGATGCGCTCGCGGATGACGCGGTTGGCCTCCTCTGTATTGAGCGGGGTGAGTTCGTCTTGGAGGCTCGACGTCTCGGTCTCTCCGAAGAGGCGTGAGAGGTTGCCGGGCTCGCCGTGGCCGTAGACGAGCACGTCGAGCGGCGTGAACGTCTTGGCGTTGAGGACGAAGGTCGTGCGATTGGCGAGGATTTTTTCGATGGCCTCAAGTTGGCGGAGATAGATGGCGAGGTCTTCGGACGCGCCTTTTTCCGCGTAGCGCAGCAGGATCGCGTTGGCCTCCTCTCGGCCGCGGGTCTCGATCTCGGACGCCACCGTCTCGGCGAAGTCGTTAAGCCTCTTGCTGATCGACTCGGCCTCGGCGACGATAGCCTGGGCCTGCGACTCGCCCTCGGAGAGGATGTACTGAGCCTTGCGCTGCTGGGTCGCGGTCATGCGCTCGTTCACGCCCGCGGCCGTCGACTCGGTGTACAGCATCTTGCCCACGGTCACGCGCGACACCTCGATGCCCCAGTCCAGCTGCATGTTCAGCAATCGATCGGCGAGTTCGTCGGCGACTTCTTGTTCGAGCTTGGCCAGCTCGATCTGCGTCGGGTCTTCGTTGACGAGCTGCGCGAAGGTGTAGTTATTCGAGACGATCGATCGCAGGTCGCGCATCTGTGCGAGGAGCTTGTCCCGTGCGTCGTCGAAGTCGTCGTGCGCGATCGAGAAGGCGAGGGGGTCCTGGATGCGCCAGGTCAGCGCGAGGTTGATGATGATCGTGTTGCCGTCGGAGAGCTGGAGCTGCTCGGGCGTATCGGAGAGGACCTGGAGCTGGGTCGGGAAGGTCTGCACGCGCTGGATCGGCCAGGGCCATTTGAACTTGAGGCCGGGCTCCTGCATGACGCTGCCGGTGTCTTCGCCGGCGGCGAGCTTATCGGGGTCGGGCTCGACGGCGTTTTCGAACGTCGTGATGATGGCGATCTCGTTGTAACCCACGGTGTAGGTCACCATATAGATCATGAAGACCAGGGCGATGCCGATGGCGAGGATGGCGGTGGGCAGGCGTCTCATATCTTCGTGCCTCGAAACGGTGGGGCGGGCCGGGAATCAAACGGCGCGCGGAGGGTTTAGTTCAAGTTCACGCCGGGCACGGCGCCGAGGGGCAGGTCCATGACGACTTCGGGGTCGTCGGCGTCGGCATCATTGCCGATGACGGTCTTGGGCCGATCCGCGAGCGCACTGACGAGCGTGTCGAGGTATCGGCTGACGGGGTAATAGCGCGGCGCGTTGGCGTAGGCCTTGAGCTCGGCGGTCAGGCGCTTGTCGCGGGCCTGGGCCTGCAGCGAACGGGACCAGCGCGTCGCCCGCGCCTCGGCTAGGCGCTGCCCGACCATGCCGCCGCTCTCGATCATCAACAACTCGATCGCGACGCGCTGGCGCTCGACCTCTTTGGCCATCGCCGATCGTTTCGCCGCGTCGGCGTCGGGGCCGAGGGCTTTGTAGTCGGCCGACAAAGCGGTGTACGCCTCGACCAACTCGGCGAGACGGGCGGCTCGCTCGCGATTGCCCGCAACGCCGGCGAGAACGACGTCCGCTTCCTGCAAAGCTTTTTCCTGCGCGGTCTGCGACTCCTGCAGCGCGTTGATCCGCGCGTGATAATCGTCGGCCACCTCCTGCGGCGGGTGCACGCCCGATACGGAAACAAACACGACCTCCAACCCGACCGAGTACGCGTCGAGCCCGTCCTGAATCGCGGCCTGCAACTCGGCCCCCGCCGAGGCTCGCCCGGTCGACAACAACTCGTCGGTGTCGTGCGTCGCGAAGTAAACCGTCACGGCGTTTTGAGCGATCGTCTTTAAGAGCGTCTCGGGGTCGGACGAGCCGGCGTTGGGGTTGTCGACGCCGGCGTAGCTGCGGAGGTCGGCGATGCGGTACTTGATGTCGATGTCCGCACCGATCATCTCGCCGAGGTCGGTGTCGGTGTCGCCGCTGGTGCCCGCGGCCGGCGGCGGGGCGGTGATGAGTAGCTCCTCGCTCGCGCCCTCTTCGACGTGTTGATTGGTCCAGAGGATCGGGCCGGCGACGCTGTGCTCGTCGTCGATATGAGCGCGCGAGCCGAGGCGGATCGAGTGCACGCGATCGACGTCGAACTTCGCCGCGGCACCGAACGGCCAGGGCGCTTTGAAACTCAGCCCGGGCTCGGCGATCCGCTGAAACGCGCCGTTGGTCGTGACGATCGCCTTCTGGTGCGGCTGCACGATCACGACGCTCGTCATCCCGACCACCACCGCGACGCACACCGCGGCCAGCGGCAACAGCGCCTTGCCCAAAAGCCGCATGAACCAGCTCTTGGACACCTCGAAACCGAACTGATAGTTGATCGTCTCGGAAAAAATCTTGCCGATCGACTCGGGCCGCGTCAGCCAGCCGAGCACGCGCGAGTCGAAGGCGGGCCGAACGAACTCGTCGCCTTTCCTCGGCCGATAGAACCCGAACACCAGCCCGAGAACGATCTCGACGCCCAGCAAGATCATCACCACCGGCAAGCCGATCGCGAGATAAACAAAGCCAACGTCGTTGGCGAAGAACAGCAGCACCGTCGCAGCCAACAGCGGCAACACCCCGAGGAACACGTTGCCGATGAGCGTGCTCGCCCCGCCGCGCAGCGCCTGCCACGCGTCGATGCGCGTCATCCCCGCGACGTATCGCGCGACCAGAAACCCGCTTAACCAGCCGAGCACGAGCAGCAGTGAGACGAGGCTCGCGTTCACGCCCTCGGCGATCGGCTCGGTCGCGAGCGTGCCGCTGATGAGATCGTTTCGGTTTTGATACAGGACCAGCGTGCCGACGCCCAAGAGATACACCGCCGAGCCGACGCTGACCGCGTTGACGCCCCACTTGTACAGGTTGTCCAAACGATGCTTCGCCTGGGCCAGTTGCGAGCCCGCCTCGTCGAAGAGCGCCGCCGACCGCGCGTCGGACTCGGCCAGCTTGCTCGCCTCCATCGCCTCGGTGCGCTCGAGCTGATGTTGCTTGTAAATCAGCCACAGCAACAGCCAGATCGCCAAGCCCGGCACGACGTAAAACGCCCCGGCCAGCATCGCCTTCGACTCGGTGTACAGCCCGAGAATCAACAGCAACACGAACAGCACAAGCTGCGTGCTCAAACCGATGAGCGAAGCCGTCGCGGCGCGGGTGTAGGTCCGTTGGTCCTGACTCATATCTGAATAGACAAGGCGAAGTAGAAGCCCAAACCGCCCGGTCGACGACGCACTCGCCAGCGGGCCAAGCATCATAGCCCCCACTCCATACGCTGCCAAACACACACGCGTTCATCGAAGACGGATCGGACCTCGCCCGCAGCCGTCGCAACCGCCGCCCGCCCACGCTAGACTGTCCGTTTCAAGTGATCTCGCTTCGAAAGGAATCGACATGGGTCTGATGACCGGCAAAAAAGGCATCGTCTTCGGCGTCGCCAACGAACGCAGCTACGCCTACTTCATCGCGCAAGCTCTCAAGCAGCACGGCGCCGAGGTCGGCTTCACCTACCTGCCCATCGGCAAAATGGAGCACCGCGTCGGCAAGGCCGTCCAAAAGCTCGGCATCGAATCGCCCTGGCTCGCCCCTTGCGACGCCAACGACGACGCATCCATCCAGGCCGTCTTCGACCAGTGGGAACAAGACCACGGCACGCTCGACTTCGTCGTCCACTCCATCGCCTTTGCCGACAAAGACTACCTCCGCCCGGACATGTTTCACCAGACCCCGCGCGACGTCTACAAAAACGCGATCGATACCTCGGCCTACACCCTGGTCGCCATGGCCCGCGGTGCGCTGCCGCTCATGCAGAAGACCGGCGAAGGCAAAGACACCCCCGGCGGCGCGCTCGTCAACATGTCCTACTACGGCGGCGAAAAAGTCACCCCCGGCTACAACATCATGGGCGTCGCCAAAGCCTGCCTCGAACACACCACCCGCTACCTCGCCTACGAGCTGGGGGCGCCGGAGCGCAACGTCCGGGTCAACTGCATCAGCGCCGGCCCGTTCAAGACCCTGGCCGGCGCCGGTGTCGGCGGCATGGACAAGATGATCGAGTACCAGGAATGGGCCAGCTCCATGAAGCGATGCAACACCGGCGAAGAAGTCGGCGAAACCGCGACCTACCTCCTCAGCGACATGTCCTCCGGCGTCACCGGCGAGACGATCCACGTCGACTGCGGCTTCAGCATCGTTGGCGTGCCGCCGCATAAAGAGGAGTAGGCTTCACCGCCTTCGCCGCCGCGCGACGAGCAGCCCGCCGAGGCCCAGCAGCGCGAGGCTGGTCGGCTCGGGGACGACGACTAATCGCAGGCCGGGTTCGCCGAAGAAAAGAAAATCTGTAGTCGCGCCGCCTGTCACAGTCGCGCCCACATCCGGCAGCGCTGCGGTCAGGGTAAAGCCCGAAATCGATTCACCCAGATTGATGGTGGGGTCGGTCACTTCAACGCTGTAATCGAACCCAAAGACACCTCCACCCGAGAAGCCGGCACCATCAATATTGGTCGACTCTAACAGCGTCCCGCCAGGGCCGTTCAGACGGAACAGATTGCCCGTATCTGGCGCGGGGGTGCTCGTGCCGCCGTCATGCGTGAACTCGATGACGATTTCGAGCACATCGACCGTCCCATCATCGGGGTCTTCGAAGCGTACCGGACGGGTGAAGACGAACTCAAAGCCCTGGAGGGACCCGTCGACTAGCAGCCCATTGGCCTCGGTGAAAGCCGGGAGCGGGAGGGATTCGTCGTAGCTGGTCCCGACCGGCCCGGGGTCCAGCGTAATGACGATCGGTTGAGCGTATATCGCCGACGTAGTGGCGAATGTAATGATCGTGGCTAAACACGCCGTGCAGAGCAGTTTTGAATTTGGAATCGTCGTCATTGTTCGCTACTCAATCGTGAGGGTAAAAAAGTAATGCTCAGTTTGTGTCGCTTTCAAGCAACTTTAGAGCGATAAAGTTATGATCACCGGCGCCGCCGGCTAACGAGCAGCCCGCCGATGCCCAGCAGCGTGAGGCTGGTGGGTTCGGGGATGTTGACCGCGCTGCCGCTGGTGACACGGAAATCGGTGAAGACCGCCGTCGTGCTGCCCGTGGTCAAGGCAGGTAAGAAACCGCCTTGACTGCGGAGGAACACCGAGACGAGCAGCAGGTCGTCGTTGTTGTCGGCGTTCCAGAGGCCGTAAACCGTTGCGCCGGTGAGGGTAGCGCTGGCGGTGGGTGCGTTGCCGCCAACGGTGCCGGTGCCGACGGTGATGTTGCCGGTGTTAGCGTCGTAGCTGAGGTGCATGCTGCCGGTCGGGCTTGCGTTGAACTGAATGAGCGGGAATGAGCTGAGCGTGGTGTCGTTGACACGGGCTGTGCCGGCGGAGATGCCGACCGCGCTGTCGGTGGCGGCGATCGCGACGCCGGCCGAGTTCTCACCCGCGCCGTCCTCGCCGATACCAAAGCCGATCCCGGTCCCTCCGACGGCGTTGACGAAGGACCAGTCGTAATCCACCGCGATGGAAAAGCTGGCGGTCGGGTCGAACGCATAGCCGGCGGTGGAGGTTGCGGGGGTGTTGCCGTTGACGCTCTGGTAGCCGATATCGGTCGCGTTGGGCACCGGGCCGGTGGCGTTGAGCGTGACCTGGCTGGCGGAGTCCAGCGAGGCGGACATATTCGCGTTGGGCGGGTCCTCGACCAGCGTCCAGTTGTTGAAGTCGGTGATCGTCGCGAACGCCGAGGCGGGTACCAAGGCGACGACGAACGCGAGGGTAAGCGGGCTTATTTTCATCGTCAGTCTCTCTAACAGTAGGAGGTCTGTTATCTCCGTCGGCGTGCAACGAGCAACCCACCGATGCCTAGCAGCGCGAGGCTGGTCGGCTCGGGGACGATACTGACGAACTGCCCTGGCGAGGCACCGGGGTCGTTCTCGTAGACAATCTCAATAGAGATTTCGGAACGCGCGATCGACAAGGCCGAGTACTGCGCGTCGTTGAACGCGGGGATGGTGAGTTCGGCCGTGATCGAATCGAAGCGGTAGATCTGCCCCGCGACCAGGTTGCCCAGCCTGCCCTCGACTCTCGCGTAACCCCCGCTTGAGGCGAAGGTGCCGCTGGATGGCAAGCGGACATCGATCGCGGGGCCGACGAGCCCATTGAAGGTCCACGCGGTGGCGTCGTGAATGAATCCGGTGCGCGTCCCGGCGGTCTCTAAGACCACCGCCGAGAACTCGATCTCGTCGATACCGGCGGGGATCGCAATCTCGATCTGCTTGCCGGCCGGCGCGTCCCACTGCACCGTCAGCGTCTGACCACCCGCCGGGCTGAAGTCCGCGGTAAATGGCCCCGGCGTGGGGTCGCTGAGCGTCGCGGTATACCGGTAGTCGCTGCCGATGTTGGTCTGAAGGTTCTCATCCGAGAGCGTGCCCGAATAGCTGGCTTGAGCCAGCGCCGTGTTGGGGGCGAAGACGAGCAGGGTTGCAGCGTAGAAGATGAAAAGGGTGTGTCGCATGGTCGTGTCTCGGTGTTGGTTGTTTGGGTCCGGATAAGGTCGCGAGTCGTTATCAACGCCGCCGCCGCGCGACGAACAGCCTGACTAGGCCCAGCAGCACGACATCGGAGCGTTAAATCTTTTCGTTCCACTCCGGGGTGGCGTTGCATCACGCCAAGGCTGGCCCCCGAAGTGGGAGAGTACTTATTGTTAATCGCTACTGGTATCACCCGATAGGCGTAATAAATGCAAATAACGTGTTAGATGTAGCGAAATACCCATCAAGAGCTATCAAGATGGGTAATCCAATGCACGCCGACTGTGGCTACAGCATCGTCGACGTCCCGCCGCACAAGGATGAATGATTGTCTTTGGTAGGACAGGCCGAAATGTCCGTTCGACCCGCAAACTAATATGCCGCAGTCTCTGACAGATCCATTGGCTCGCTCCACCCCAGCGCCGAGTTGATGGCCAGGGCGGTATCGATCATCGCCAGGTGCGAGTAGGCCTGCGGAAAGTTGCCCAGTTGTCGGCGGGTGTCGAAGGTGAGGTCTTCCGCCATCAGGCCCAGGTGGTTCGTGCAGTCGAGAAGGTCCTCGAACATCTTTTTGCCTTCGTCGACCCGGCCGATGCGGACCAGGGCCTTGGCCATCCAGAAGGCGCAGATGGTAAACGCGCTGTTGGTCTCGCCGAAGTCGTCGAGGGCCTTATAGCGGTAGAGCAGGCCGTCGTTGCCGAGTTCTTCGAGTGTTTTGTCGACGGTGGCTTTGAACTTCGGGCAATCGGGTTCGCAGAAGCCGTAGTCGAGCATGAGGAGGTTGGCGGCGTCCATATGCGTGCTGCCGTAGGCCTGGGTGTAGGCGCCGACGTCTTCGTTCCAGCCCTGCGTTTCGATATGAGCTTTAATCTCGTCGGCGAGTTTGCGGTGCTCCTCGGCCCATTCGCTGCGACCCAGGGCGACGGCGATCTTCACCGCGCGGTCGATCGCCACCCAGCAGAGGACTTTGCTAAACACAAAGTGCCGCTTCTCGCCGCGGATCTCCCAGATGCCGCGGTCGGGGTCTTTCCATTGGCGTTCGACGGCGCGGGCGATCGATCGGACGATGGTCCAGACCTCTTCGACCTCGTCGAAGCGTCGGGCGAAGTGGGGCAGGGTCTGCCAGATGACGTCCATGACCGCGCCGTAGATGTCGTGCTGCTTCTGGTGGTAGGCGGCGTTGCCGGTGCGGACGGGCTTCGATCCTTCGTAGCCGTCGAGGTGATCGAGGGTGTGTTCGGTGAGTGTTTTCTCGCCGCGGATGCCGTACATGATCTGGAGCTCGTCGTCCTTGGTCGGGACGGTGTCCATGACCCAATCGACGAAGCGGTGGGCCATGTCGGCGTGTCCGATTCGGCGAAGGACGGAGACGGTCATCGACGCGTCACGGATCCAGCAGAAGCGGTAGTCCCAGTTGCGGACCTCGCCGATGGACTCGGGCAGTGACGTGGTGGCTGCGGCGATGACGGCACCGGTCGGGCCGAACTGCATGAGCTTGAGCGCGAGGGCCGAGCGGACGACCGTTTCCTGATAGCGCGGCGGGCGGCAGGTGTGAAGCGCCCAGTTGTACCAGTACGCCCGCGTCTTGGTCAGCATGAGTTGGATCAACTCGTGCGACGGCTCGCGGAGTTTATCGTTATAGCTCAGCAGCAGGAATCGTTCTTCGTTGAGTTCTTTGACCTCGCCCGAGAGGACTTTGTGCACGTCCATGTCGGTGTGGAGGTAGACGGACTCGTAGACCTCGCTGCCGTTGAACTTGTGTTCGACGGTGGACTTGATCTTGCCCGGGCCGATGATGCGGCTGGTCGTTTCGTGCTCGGCGAACTCGAGCCGCGGGTCGTAGTGCACGCGGTACCTGGGCTTGCCCCAGATGCGTCGGAGGACGCGCACGAAGTCGGCGGGGTTGCAGGGTTCGGGGTCTTCGCCGTTGAGTCGATAGCGCGGCATGAAGTCGATGACTTCGAAGCCGCCTTCTTCGGATTCGTATCGGGTGACGAGGACGTTGGTCGCGTGTTCGTAGCGTTGCCAGATGGCCTTGCCGTTTTCGATGGCGATGCCGAACTTGCCGCCCTTGCCCTTGGAGAGCAGGTCGCAGAAGACGGCCCCGGAGTCGAAGTCGGGCATGCACATGAAGACGACCGAGCCCTCGTGGTCGATCAGCGCGCAGGTTCGTCCGTTGCCGACGATGCCCATGTCGTAGCCGACGGATTTCATCTTGGGCGCGGGCTTGCCGTTGGGGTCCATGCGCCAGGTGGTGGGCTCGTCGGGGTGGTGCTTGGTCAAAAGGTGTCCTGCCGGGGATAACGGATTGCTCGGGCAGGCGGTGTCGCCTGTCGATCGGCCGGGGGCCTGATGCGTGTCGTGATGCGGCGGTGCCGGCGGACAGGCAAGCGTGCCTGCCCTAGCACTCACATCGTCATTTAGGGCAGGCATCCTAACCGTTGGCAAACGGCCCGTGCGGTATCACGCACGATCGGCGATAGATTATCGGCTTGCGCGAGTTCCATCACCTTCGCGCGCAGCTCGGCGTCGTCGCGTTGACGAAGCGCGTTGCCCGCGGCGATCAGTGCGTTGCGCTGCATCATGTCGAGCTTGATGCGCTTGAGGGCCGAGCCGACGAAAGCGCGCTGTCGATCGTCCGCAGTCCAGTTGAGGATGTCGAGTAGGTCGAAGCCCGCGGCATCGTCGCGCGGCGTGTAACGCTCGTGAACTTCGAGCGGGTCGTCGCCCTCGGCCGCGAGCGCGCTTCGTCGGCGATTGTGCGGACAGACATCCTGACAGATGTCGCAACCCGCCAGCCAATCGCCCATGGGTTCGTGGTAGCGCTCGTCGATCGCGCTTCGGTGTTCAAGCGTCAGGTAGCTGATGCATTGTCGCGCATCGACGCGGTAGCCTTCGCTCGCGATCGCGTCGGTCGGGCAGGCGTCGATGCATCGCGTGCAAGCGCCGCAGTGATCCGTTGGCGGTGAAAGCGGGGCGGGGAAGCCGGCGAGTTCGCTGGTCTGCATCGGCAGGGTCGTGACGATCGTGCCGAGCAGGAAGTACGAACCCAGCCTCGGATGGATCATGAGCGTGTGCTTGCCGGTCCAGCCGAGGCCGGCGCGGGTGGCGAGTTCGCGTTCGAAGATCGGCGCGGTGTCGGTGGTCGCGCGATAGGTGTGACCGGGGTATTGTGCTTCGAGCGCGTTGCAGACGGCGTGCAGTCGTTTTTTCAACACTTTGTGATAGTCGTCGCCCCAGGCGTATTTCGCGACGCGGCCGGTCGGGTGTTGGGTGTTGGGTTTTAGGTGTTGGGTGTCGGCGTGATATGCGTCCGCGACGACGACGACGCTAGCCGCGCCTTCGACGAGTCTGCCCGGGTCGGTGCGGATGTCGGCGTGGTCGGCGAGGTAGTGCATCTCGCCGTGCTTGCCGTCTGCGAGCCAATCATGCAGATGCTCGGCGTACTCGCTCGCCTTGGCCGACGCGATTCCGCACAGCGCAAACCCCCGGTCTTTCGCGAGCGATTGGGCGAGGGCCGCGGCGTCAAAGGCGGATTGGTCCGAGTCATCGCTCACGAATCACATGGTACGAAATAGCCGGAGACCGACGGGCTCCGGACGCGAGAACAAAGCATTCATCTAAACAAGCGGCTTGTTCGTGTCGCCCGCCTCTGCTCGCGTCCGGGGGCCGTAAGCCCCCGGCTATTTGAACTGCACACCACATCCAATCGGTCTACAATCCTCGCATGCCCTACGATCTCAAGCCCATCGACATCGACGTCGAAACGACCCCGTATCTCGAGGGACGGGAAGACATCGCCGGCGACCGCTGGACCCTCAACTTCGGCCCCCAGCACCCCGCCACCCACACCACCCTCCGCATCGTCATGGAACTCGACGGCGAACGCGTCGCGCGAGCCGTCCCCCACATCGGCTACCTCCACTCCGGCTTCGAAAAACTCGGCGAGGCGCTCGACTACAACCAGTACGTCACCATCGTCTCGCGCATGGACTACGTCAGCCCGATTTGCAACGACATCGCTTGGCACACCGCGGTTGAGAAGCTCTTCGACATCGACATCACCCCGCGATGCAAGGTCGTCCGCACGATCCTCTTCGAACTCGGCCGAATCCAAAACCACCTCATGTGCGTCGGCGCCGCCGCGCTCGACCTCGGCGCGTTCACCGGCTTTCTCTACGGCTTCAACGAACGCGAGCACATCTACGACATCATCGACTACATCTCCGGCCAGCGCTATCACCCCGACTACACCCGCGTCGGCGGAACCATGATGGACCTGCCCGACGAAGAGATGTTCAAAAAAATGGTCAAGAAGTTTATCAACGAGCAGATGCCGCCCGCGCTCGACGACCTCACCGGCATGCTCAATCGCAACCGCATCTTCCGCGACCGCACCGAGGGCATCGGCGTGCTCACGAAAGAAGAAGCCATCCAATGGTCGCTCACCGGACCGCTCGCCCGAGCCTCCGGCGTCAAACGCGACCTTCGAAAAGACGAACCCTTTCTCTGCTTCAAAGACAACTGGGACGGGCAGGGCTCGTCCGCCGTCGACTTCAAAGTCCCCATCGCCACCGCCGGCGACGTCTTCGCCCGCTTTCTCGTCCGCGTCGAAGAGATCAAACAAAGCGTCGAAATCATCCGCCAGCTGATCGACGACATCCCCGGCGGACCCATGAACACCGACGCCGATGGCAAGGCCGTCAAGCCGCCCAAGTCCGGCGTCTACGGCTCGATCGAAGGCCTCATCCAGCACTTCGAACTCGTCATGACCAACCGCGGCTGGGAGTCGCCGATCAACGAGGTCTACTCCGCTGTCGAATCGCCCAACGGCGAGCTCGGCTACACCATCGTCGCCGACGGCGGGCCGAGGCCTTGGCGCGTCAGCGTCCGACCCCCTTGCTTCATCAACTACGCGACGTTCTCGAAGATGCTCGAAGGCCACCTGCTCGCCGACACCGTTGCGATCCTCGGGTCGATCAACATCATTGCCGCGGAGCTGGATCGCTAAATGGATAAATCCCTCTTCAACCCCGTCGGACCGCTCGGCTCGATCCTCATCGGGCTCGTCATGATCGGCCTCAGCATCGCACGCATCTACCCCGGCGGCATCAACCTCAGCTGGCTCGGCCTCGCCTTCCTCCTCGGCGGGACCATCCTCCTCATGGTGCGTATCATGAACAACAGGAAAACCCAACTCCCCAAATAAGCAAATAAAAAATCCTCTTGAAAATTCAAGAGGATTTTTTTATTACATCACGTTATAATATTACAATTACGCTTTGTTTTCTTTTATAGC
>JBMYUK010000030.1:0-12903 GCA_049605275.1 Phycisphaeraceae bacterium | reverse complement strand
GCGCGATCGCGCTACTTTGGGTGCCCGGCGTGTACGGCCCGGAGGACCGACTCAAGCCCGGGATCGACCTCGCCGGCGGCACGCGGCTGGTCTACGACGTCGTCGTCCCCGAAGGCAAGAACAAGACCACCGTCATCGAAGAGACGATCAAGATCCTCGCGGATCGCGTGGACCCCGGCGGCGTCCGCGGGTTGATCTGGCGCGAGGTCGCCGGGCAACGCATCGAGGTCCAGATGGCTGCCGCCCCGTCGAAGGTGCGCGAAGCCGGCGACGAACTCGCCGACGCGCTCAAGCGACTCAAGAGCGGCAACCTCACGCCCGGCCGACTCGACCGCGCGCTGCAGGCCGACGCCGAGGACGCGCTAGAGAATCTCGCCGGCACCAGCGACGAACTGCTTGCGGAACTCAAAACGCTCAAGTCGCTATACGAAGCCCGCGAGATCGCCAGGGTCGAGTACAACCGCGTCGCGGAAGCGTGGAACGCGATCCCCCGCGACCAGCGCGATGCGAATCAGGACGTTTACGATCGCTTCACCACGGCCGAGGAGTTCTACTTCGACGCGGCCGACCGATTCGCCTTCAAAGAATCCGAGATCCTCGAGGCGAACAGCTTCAACCCCGCCGAGTTCGAGTTTCTGCGTGCGATCCCGCCGCGCGAGCTGACGATCGCCGAGCAGCAGGCCAACGCGAAGACCCCGCGGCAAGAGCAACTCGACCGGCTTCTGGCGCAGTACCCCAATCGAGCCGAGCAGATTCAAAAGGCCTACGACGCGCTGGTCGCTTACGAAGCGGTGAAGGGCCCGCTGGACGGACCGGCCGACCTCATTGCGCTACTGCGCGGCTCGGGCGTGCTCGAGTTCCGCGTCGCCGCCGACCCCACCGACCCCGA
This sequence comes from Phycisphaeraceae bacterium, assembly GCA_049605275.1. GTDB lineage: Bacteria > Planctomycetota > Phycisphaerae > Phycisphaerales > Phycisphaeraceae > JAHQVV01. Next base: position 12,014 of record JBMYUK010000030.1, on the reverse strand, counting down.
AGTCCCGACCTTTCTCACGCAGCTCGATGAGCTGGGCCCGCGCGCCCGGCCGGATGCGGACTACCGCTGGTTCGAGATCGACGATCTCGAGCAGTACGTCGACGACGCCGAAGACCGCCAGCGTGTCGAGGGCTATCTCCTGCAGTCGCTGAGCGTCGACCCGATCGAACAATCCGAAGCCCGCCGCCAAACCCTCGGCTACTTCGGCAATCCCGAGGGGCTCAACGTCGTCGCCCGTCCGTACGCCGGCCGGCTCTACGTGCTCCTGCACAACGAGAACGGGCTCGCCATGACCCGCGATCAAGACTGGGTCGTCTCCAGCGTCAACAGTCAGCCCGGCGAATTGGGTCGCCCCGTCGTCGTCTTCGAACTCGACGGCAAGGGCGGCGCGCTCATGAGCACCATGACCGGCCAAAACCAGCAACGCCCCATGGCCGTGCTCATCGACGATAAAGTCCTCACCACCCCGAACATCAACGATCGGCTGCGCACCAATGTCATGATCTCCGGCGACTTCAGCCAGGCCGAGATCAACTACCTCCGCGACACGATGCGCGCCGGCTCGCTCGAGGGCCAGCTCTCGGAGAACCCGGTGAGCCAGCTCACGATCGGCCCGGGCCTGGGCGCGGATAACGTGCGCGCCGGTTTGCGGGCCGCCCTCACCGCGCTCGTCCTCGTCGCCGTCTTCATGACGATCTACTACTTCTTCGCCGGCCTGGTCGCCAACTTCGCCCTGGCCGCCAACATGGTGCTCATCCTCGGCATCCTCGCGATGACGCAGGCGACCTTCACGCTCCCCGGCATCGCCGGTTTGGTGCTCACCATCGGTATGGCCGTCGACGCGAACGTCCTCATCTTCGAACGCATCCGCGAAGAACTCATGGACCGCAAAGTCAACGTCGAGATCGCCGCCCGGCAAGGCTACGGCAAGGCGCTCTCCACCATCCTCGACGCCAACATCACCACGCTCATCACCTGTCTGATTCTCGGCTACACCGCGACCAGCGACGTCAAGGGCTTCGCCGTCGTCCTGGGCATCGGCATCCTCGCGACGCTCTTCACCGCGCTCTTCTGCACGAAGGTCTTCATCGACCTCTACATCCGCTACCGCAAGCCGAAGACGCTTGAGATGCTACCGACCATGTTCCCGGCGATGCACAAGCTCATGCACCCCAGCGTGAACTGGATCGGCAAGGCCAAGTACCTCGTGCCGTTCAGCGCGGTGCTGCTCGTCGCGGGCCTGACCGAGGCGATCGCGGTGCGCGGCGTGGACATGCTGGATATCGAGTTTCGCTCGGGCACAGCCGTCGGCTTCGAACTTAAGCAGGACGAAGACAAAGAAGACGAGTTCGGCGACCCCGTGCTGCTGACGCTGAATATCGGCGAAGCCCGCGATCGCATCGCGAACATCGCCGAGCTTTCGATCGCGGTGCAAGAGGCCAAGGAGTCGGGCGATGCGTTTGTCGCCGAGACGGACGCCGAGCGCGAGGTAAAGGCCGCGGTCGACGCGGCGTACGACCGGTACCGCGTCGCGATGCAGGAGTACGAACGAAAGAGCCAAAGCGGCTCGATCGAAGAGCCTGATCCGCTGCCCGACTTTTCGCTGTTAAAGGATGTGCAGGTCGTGACGACCGGCGAGACCGACGACCCCGAGGTGGCCAGCGGCTTCAACGTCGCGACGCTCATCACCGACAGTCAGGCGATCGCGGACCTCTTGAAGGTCGCATTCGACGACGTTTTAGAAACTGTCCGACCGGTCGAGTTCGAAGGTCAAGACCTCACGGCCGAGCAGGCCGCGGGCATCGTCCAGCCCATGGTGTCGGGCGTGCTCGGCGACGCGTTCGAAGAACTACCCGGCGAGGTCGCGAACACGAACCTGCCCGACTTCGCCGGCGGCGTCGCGATCTATCTCAAGGACATGACGCCCGCGCTCAGCACCCAGCAACTCACCGAGCGGATCGAGCGGATGCGACGCCAGCCTCCTCACGACGAACTCGGCGTCCGCGCGTTTACGGTCGTAGGCGTCGATCGGGCCGGCGGCGAAGGCGGGGCCGAGCGTTTCGACAGCGCGGGCAACGAGTTGTATCGCAGCGTCGTCGTCGCCGTGACGGATAACGGGCAGACCGACTACTCGACGCCCGAGGGCCAGGCGCTGCTCGGCTCGACCGGCGGCCTCGCGGACACCGAGTGGAAACTCTTGAAAGACGCGCTGCAGCGCGACTCGAGCTTCTCGAACGTCACCGTCTTCAACAGCCAGGTCTCCGGCACGATGCAGCAGCAGGCGATCGTCGCGATCGGCCTGTCGCTGCTCGCGGTGGTCGTTTACATCTGGTTCCGCTTCGGCAGTTTCCGCTACGGACTGGCGGCGATCGCGGCGCTCGTCCACGACGTAGCCGTCGCGCTCGGCGTCGTCGCGCTCGCAGGTCTGGCGTACAACAAGTTGGGTCCCGACTCGCCGATCGTCGAACTCTTGATGCTCGATCCCTTCAAGATCAACCTCGCGATGATCGCGGCCTTCCTCACGATCATCGGCTACTCGCTGAACGACACGATCGTCGTCTTCGACCGCATCCGCGAAAACCGCGGACGGCTGAGCCGAGCGACGCCCGAGATCATCAACGACTCGATCAACCAGACGATCAGCCGAACGATCCTGACCTCGGGTACGACGCTGGTCGCGGTGGGCACGCTGTACGTGCTCGGCGGGCCGGGCGTGCACGGCTTCGCGTTCGCGATGCTGCTGGGTGTTCTGGTCGGCACCTACTCGTCCGTTGCGATCGCGGCGCCGATCCTGATCCTCGGCACCAAGGGCCAGGGCCCCAAGGCAAGCCCCGAGCAGGCCAAGCCCACGAGTCTCCTCGCCGAGGATCCTGATATCAGCAGCGAACCCGCGACGGCTTGAGTTCGCCGGTTGTTCGCATGCAAAGGCCACCTCGACGGGTGGTCTTTTTAATGGTTGAGATAGACGTCGTATCGCACCGCTTTGCCCTTGTAGACGATATCGGGGGCGGGCTGGCGGTCTGCGTCGATGGGCTGTGCTTTCAGCGGGCGTTTGATGCAGATGCGGCGGACGGCGGTTGTGCGTGCTGCTTCGAGCAGTCGCGGCGCGTCGTCGTCATCGCCGGCGAGCATCCGCAGCACGCGCATGGGCTTTCGCTCTTTCGCTTTACGACCCAGCGGAAACATCGGGTCGATGACGATCGCCTCGGGCTTGTCGCTACCACGAGCGCAAAGTGCGCTGAGATCATTGATCGCGTCGGCTCGGTGCACGGCGATGCGCTCGGCGATCTCCGGCTCGACTTCTGCGGCACGCGCGAGCGCATAGCTCAGCAGCGCCGCGATCACCGGCTGTCGCTCGACGCCCACGACACGGCAGCCGTGCGACGCGAGCAGCCAAGCGTCTTCGCCGAGTCCCGCGGTGGCGTCGATGACGTTCGGACGATACGGCTTGCCCTTTTTGATGCCCACGGCTTTGAGTAGCGGCGCATCGAGCCGGCGACCGGCGGGCGAAGTCGTATCGATCGCGGTCGGGTCCGCGAACACCGCGCTGCCACCGACGAGGTCCGATTCGCCATTGAGTACGCGAAGCTCCAGCCGATCCGGTGTGACCGCGAGCAGCAGATCGCAGCCCGGCTCGCCGATCTTGGTCTTTGCGATGCCAAGTGCCTCTGCGATTTCACTCGCCCGCCGCTGCAACGGCACCTCGTGCGGCGGATCGGCGCAAACCGCGACTCGGATGACGGGTTGTTTGGGCATGCGAGATCGCCGCGACGCTGTGTTTCGTAGGTCCGGCGATGCCTCGCATCGCGGAAAAGCCATCTACTCCCGTGCCTCCGCCTCGGCGACCTGCGCTTCGTATCGCGCGCGGTTGGTCCGGCCGTCCATCAGCACGTGCAGCTTCTCGCGCAGGTCGCTGGGCACGTACTTCTCCAGCGTCTTGCGGACCACGTTGAGATTCGTACGCCGGGACATGTGCGTCAGCACGACGTGCTCGCCGCGGAACATCTCGAGCAAACGGACGATGTCGTCGAGGTGAAGGTGCTTGCCGACGCCCGCGCGCTTGCGGTGGCCGGGCTCCAGGAAGGTGCACTCGGTGATGAGGACTTTGGCGTCGAGCACCTCGGGGCGTTCGAAGTGCTTGCCCCAAAGCGTATCGCCCATGTACGTGACCTGCGGGATCTCGTGGAGTTCGGTGATCTCTTCGCCCTTCTCTTTGAGGGCCATGAGCTGTTCCTGCGGCAGGCCTACGAGATCGGCTCGGAGTTTGCTGCGCAATTCGACGCAGGCGTAGGCGAGCGAGGGCACGGTGTGGATCGTGCTGAAGGCGCGAACGACGACGTTGCCTTTCAGCGGGATTTGCTCCTCGGGGTTCATCGCGACGACTTCGTAGGGTGTGCGTTGGCGTTCGATATCGACGAGCGCACCCATGAGGTTGTGGATCGGTTCGACGAGGTCGGGGTGGCAAACGACTTTGCCCGTGCCCATACCCTGGAACGAGCGCTGCGAGAAGTAGTAGATCAGCGAGGCGATGTGGTCCATATGGCCGTGGCTGATCGCGATGAGGTTGGACGTGAGCATGGCGCGGGGGCAGTCGCCGATGTCAAAGCCGATATCGAGTTCGGGGACTTGTACGGCCGTGGCTTCGCCGGCGACCGAGACGCCCTGCACGCGATAAGGCGGCAGGTAGAGAAAGCCCAGTTGCGATCGGCGGGGCGGTTCCTTGGGGAGCATGGTTTCTCGCTTGCGGTCGGCGTGCTGTTGAGTGAGCCATCTTTCGTGCAGCACGCGGACCGGCGTGGATGGGCTGCGTCGCGATGGGAAGCGCTCGTGCGAGGTTGGTTGAACCCCACCGGCGGTTTCGTGTTGCGACACCACCGGGCGTCGCATCGAGAGAGTATCGTATCGCAGGCTGAAAACCGCAAGACGAGCGATACGATGAAAGCGATTTGTGACGAATGGAAAGAGACGGGTCACCCGGTGATCGGGATGGTGCACCTTCGCGCGTTGCCGGGCAGCCCGCGGTTTGTCGGCGAGTTGGCGTCGGTCATCGATGCGGCCGTGGCCGATGCGCTAACGTGGGAGAAGGCGGGCGCGGACGGTTTGATGATGGAGAATTTCGGGGATGTGCCGTTTTATAAGGGCGATGTCCCGCGCGAGACGGTCGCGGCGATGACGCGGGTGGCTTGTGCGTTGCGCGGCGCCGTGCCGGGGCTGCCGCTCGGGATCAACGTGCTTCGGAACGACGCGCTTTCGGCGCTCGCGATCGCCGCAGCGGTGGGTGCAAGCCACATCCGCGTCAACGTGCTGAGCGGCTCGGCCGTAACGGATCAGGGCGTGATCGAAGGCAGGGCGGCCGAACTCATGCGTTATCGAAGGTCGCTCGGGGCGGAGCACGTCAAGGTTCTGGCCGACGTTCGCGTGAAGCACGCTGCGCCGCTGGCTTCGCGTCCGCTGCGAGACGAGGTCGAAGAACTGGTGCGGCGCGCGGGCGCGGACGCGGTGATCGTCTCGGGCACCGGCACGGGCAAGCCGACCGATCCGAGCCACGCAGCCGAGGTCAAGCGTTACGCCGACGATGTCCCGGTCCTCATCGGCAGCGGCGCGGATGCCAATTCGATCCCGCAACTCAAGGGCGCGTGCGACGGCTTCATCGTCGGCAGCGCGGCGAAACCCGGCGGGAACATCGATCAACCAGTCGATCTCGGACTGGCGACGCGAGTGATTCAGGCGGTTTGATTCTGAACTCCACAGTTGCATGAGATAAAGAATTTGAAGAAAGGCATTTGGTCACAGTTTTCGCAGATGACACCGATTCAAGCCATAGCGACATCGTCGGGTCGGGTCTTTTCTTGTTGCATAGTCGGTGTAATCGGCGAAATCTGTGGCTCGCTCGGTCTTGTTTCGTGTCCTTCGTGCCTTCGTGATTAAACCCATGCTCCTCGCAAACCCATCATGGCTCCCGACCCCGCCTGTGGATTCGTCGACGTGGGTTTACTACAGCCTGGTCATCGCCGCGGTGATCGTGATGGGGATCGCGAAGTCGGGCTTTGGCGGCGGGGTCGGTATCTTGGCCGTGCCGCTGATCGCGAACGCGATGCCCGCCGACCGGGCGCTTGGGGTGATGCTACCGATCCTGATTGTCGCGGATGTCTTCGCGGTGTATCAACACCGCATGCACCGGAGTTGGCCGCACCTTCGGCCGACGCTTGTCGGCGGAATACTCGGTATCGCGCTCGGCTCGCTGTTGCTTTTGCTTCTCATCGACAGCGGCACCAAATCGGAATCGAGCGGTCGCGTCGGCGCGGTGTTGTCCGTCTTCGTTGGGTCGATCTGTCTGCTCATGGTCGCGTTGCAGGTGTATCGGCTGTCTGGCGGCAAGGTGCCGACGCTACCGGGCAATACGCCGACGGGCGTGGGTGTCGGCGCGGCGGCGGGCTTCACTTCGATGCTCGCGCACGCGGCCGGGCCGATCATGTCGATCTACTGGCTCGATCAACGCATGGGCAAACGCCTGCTCACCGGCTCGCTGGTGTTCTACTTCTTCCTCATCAACGTCGCGAAGCTACCGAGCTATCTCTTTCTCCTGAATTGGGTCTCCTTCGAGACGCTCAAGGAGTCGATCTTCTTCGCGTTGTTCGTGCCGATCGGTTCGGTGTTAGGAATCGTGATGCACCATCGCATTCCCGAGAAACCCTTCATCGGCGTGATGTACGCCGGCGCCGCGGTTGCGGGTGGATGGTTGATTTTGAAGGTGATGATTTGAGGCCAGGTTGCACCGCAAAGGCGCAAAGCCGCAAAGGAAGGCAATAAGGTGTATCGCCACAGATTTCGCAGGTTTTAAGCACCAACTCTTTCTAGGGCGGGACGAGTCATACCTTGAATCTGCGAAATCAGTGAAATCTGTGGTCGGTTTGCCTTTCTTTGTGCCTCCGCACCTATGCGGTTGATCCTGCCTTCGCCCGAACTTTCGCCGGCTCTTCACAACCGCTAAAATGCCCGGCTCAACGAAAGGTGCAAACGTGAGCGATGTAGACAAGTTCAAGCTGGATGGGAAAGTCGCAGTCGTCATCGGCGGTACGGGCGTCTTGTGCGGCGTGATGGCCAAGGGCCTCGCGTCGGCCGGTGCGAAGGTCGTACTCGTCGGGCGAAGCGAAGAGAAAGCGAAAGCCAACCTCGATATGATCGCCGAGGCCGGGGGCGAAGCGGTATTCGAAGCCTGCGACGCGTCGAAGAAAACGGACGTCGAGGCGCTGCTGAATACGGTGCTCGAGAAGTTCGGCCGCGTCGACGTCCTCGTCAACGGCGCAGGCGTCAACTCCGCGACGCCCTTCATCGACATCCCCGAAGACGAGCTCGATTGGATCCTGTCGATCAACTACAAGGGTGTCGTCTTCGCGTGTCAGGTCTTCGCCAAGTACTGGCTGGACCAGGGCGAGGCCGGCTCGATCATCAACGTCGGCAGCGCGTCCGGCGTCACGCCACTCAGCCGCGTCTTCACCTACTCGGCGAGCAAGGCCGCGGTCCACAACCTCAGCAAGAACCTCGCGCGCGAGTGGGCGGAAGCCGGCATCCGAGTGAACGTGCTCGTGCCCGGCTTCATCCCCGCCGAGCAAAACAAGAAAGTCCTCACGCCGGAGCGCACCGCGCAGATCATGGGCCACACCCCGATGAACCGTTTCGGAAAGCCGGACGAACTCATCGGCGCGACGCTCTTGCTCGCCTCGGATGCGGGCTCGTTTATCACCGGGGCCGAGCTGGTGGTGGACGGCGGTTTTAACGCGATGACGATCTGATTGGGATTTCGGTTTTGGGGATTGGGATTTGGGGGCAAGCCATTGTTCCCGATTGCCTTTCCCTAACACCCAAAACCTAACACCCAAAACCCATGACCTTCTTAGATCAACATTTCCTGCTGCAGACCGATACGGCGCGACGGCTGTACCACGATGTCGCGGCGCACCAGCCGATCTACGACTATCACACGCACCTCGATCCCGGCGACATCGCGCGAAACCGTGTCTACGACAACCTCGCGGACATCTGGCTCGAAGGCGATCACTACAAGTGGCGGGCGATGCGGGCCTGCGCGATCGACGAGGTCTACATCACGGGCGACGCCGACGCGTACGACAAGTTTTTCGCCTGGGCCAAGTGCGTCCCACAGACCCTGCGCAACCCGCTGTATCACTGGACGCACCTGGAGCTGCGCCGCTACTTCGGCATCGACGCGCTGCTCAGCGAAGACACCGCCCCCGAAATCTGGCAAGAGGCCAACCGACAACTCAAAGACATGTCGACCTGGTCGATTATGGACAAGATGAAGATCGCCATGGTCGGCACGACCGACGACCCGGCCGACGCGCTCGATCACCACGCCGCGATCGCCGACAGCGAACTCGCGACACGCGTCACGCCGACCTGGCGGCCCGACACGCTCAACAAGATCTTCGACGCGGCGATTTTCAACGACTATCTCGCCAAACTCGGCGTCGAGGGCGACGACTTTGAATCGCTGATCGATCGGCTCGAAGAGACGCACCAAGCCTTCCACGACGCGGGCTGCCGCATGTCCGACCACGGCATCGCGAGCCTGCCCGACGCGGACTTCACGAGAAGCGACGTCGAAGCGGTCTATAAAAAAACCCGCGGCGGTAAGAACGCCAACCCCCATGAGACCGCGGTTTTCGTCGGCTACCTGTTCCAGTTCTACGGCAAGCTCAACGCGAGCAAGGGCTGGACGATGAACATGCACCTCGGACCCATCCGCAACCTCAACCGCAAGCTATACCGCGACATCGGCCCGGACCTCGGCTGCGACTCGATGGGCGACGAACCCCAAGGCCCCGGCCTCGTCCGACTCTTCGGAGAACTCTCCGAACGCGGCGAACTGCCCAAGACCATCATCTACAACCTCAACCCGGTCAACAACTATCTCTTCGCCACCATGCTCGGCAACTTCCAGGATAACAACGACGGCATCAAGTCCAAGATGCAGTTCGGCAGCGGCTGGTGGTACAACGACCAGAAGGAGGGCATGACCGCCCAGCTCAACGCGCTCAGCAATCTCGGCCTGCTCTCACACTTCGTCGGCATGCTCACGGACTCCCGGTCGATGCTCAGCTACCCGAGACACGAATATTTCCGACGAATCCTCTGCAACCTGATCGGCACGGACGTCGAGAACGGCGAGATACCCAATGAGCCTGCGATGATCGACAAGCTCGTCGCGGACGTGTGCTTTGGAAATGCAAAGAACTACTTCGGAATCGAATTGGACGCGAAGTACGCATCAATAGCTTGAGGTCGGACAGGCATTCCTGTCGTCATCACGCCGAGGACATGTTCATAGAAAAACGATCCGGCTGAGCCGGACTGACAGGCAGGAATGCCTGTCCTACCCAACCCCAATCCCCAAACCCTAAACCCCAACCCCTAGCAATGATCGAACTCAAACAAGACGCGACTTACGACCTGGTGATCCCCACGAGCATGGGCGTTCGGCTCACGCCGATCAACGGTCAGCCGTTCCATTGCTCGACCGACTTCAAGATGCAGGCGACCAGCGCCGAGTCGAACGTCGGCAGCGTGTCGAGTTACCTCGGTAAGAACGTGAAGATCCTCACCGCTTTCGTCAAGGGCAGCCCGGTCTCGCACTTCATCAAGGACAACCTCGGCGGCCGACGGATGACGTTCGAGGGCCCGGAGTTCGAGCAGGACAACCCCTGGGGCTTCCGCCATCAAATCAATATGGCGGACAGCGGCGCGGGCTCGCGCGGGCCCCGGGTGCAGAACGACCGCGCGGGCGAAGTGGCTCGTGAGTTGTCTGCCGACGATTTCGACCTGGATCGTATCTTCGGCGAGGAGGGCGCGAAGCTCGTGCACCTGTCGGGCCTGATCGGCGCGTTGTCGCCCAAGACGAGCAGGCTCTGCCTCGACATCGCGCGTAAGGCGAAAACCAACGGCACGAAGATCGCCTTCGATCTCAACCATCGCGCCTCGTTTTGGAAAGGCAGAGAGGCCGAGCTGCGTGAACAGTTTCGCGAGATCGCCTCGCTGACGGACGTCCTGATCGGGAACGAAGAAGACTTTCAGCTATGCCTCGGCGTCGAGGGTCCGGAGGCGGGCGGCAAAGGGATCGCCGAGAAGATCGACGGGTTCAAGGCGATGATCGGCCGGGTGCAGGACGAGTTTCCGGATGCGTCCGTTTACGCGACGACGCTGCGCGAAGTCGAGAGCGCGAACCTGCACCACTGGGGCGGGATCGTGAACTGCGGATCGGACTGGCAAGTCATCGAGCCGCGCGCGATCGGCGTGGTCGACCGCATCGGCGGTGGCGACGGCTTCGTCGGCGGGCTTCTCTACGGCATCCTGCAGGGTTGGCCGATCGACAAGTGCAGCCAGTTCGGCTGGGCCAGCGGTGCCCTCGCCGCGACGCTGCTCACCGACTACGGCCAACCCGCGGACGAAGAGCAGGTCTGGTCGATCTGGCACGGCAACGCACGCGTCAAGCGCTAACGGTCCCTAGCTCCGGGTGGAAACCCGGAGCAGGTGTCAGCTTGAAATGCGTTTCAGTATTTTTCACATGCTCCGGGCTCCCGCCTGGAGCTATAGAATCAGTTAAACCATGTCCAACTATGTCTCCACTGGTAACGCGAAGGATGTGATCAGCGAGGCGGCGCTGCACGCGCACCTCGACCGCTACATCGTCGAGCAGATCGAGGCAAAGGGTGTCAAGCGACTGCTGATCCTTCCGCCCGATCACACCCGGCTGAACTCAATGGCCGGCCCGATCACCGCGTATCTTTGGGACAAGCTCAGCGAAACGGTGCATATCGATCTGATGCCCGCGTTGGGTACGCACGTGCCGATGACCGAGGCGCAGTGCAGGATGATGTTCGGCGATCGCATCCCGATAGACCGCATCCTCCCGCACCGATGGCGCGACGACCTAATCGAGCTCGGCGAGCTGCCGGCCGAATTCCTCGGCGAGTTGTCGGAAGGCAAGCTCGTCGAACCGATGCAGGTCGCGGTGAACAAGCGGCTTTTCGAAGGGGATTACGATCTCATCCTGTCGATCGGTCAGGTTGTGCCGCACGAGGTGATCGGCCTGGCGAACTACACGAAGAACGTGATGATCGGCGTGGGCGGCAAGGACACGATCGATAAGTCGCACTTTCTCGGCGCGGTGTGCGGGATGGAGTCGATCATGGGCCGAGCGGACACGCCGGTGCGTCGTGCGCTCAACGCGGGGTTCGATCGTTTCGTGCGTCCCGCGTTGAACGTGCAGTTCATCCTGACGGTCATCGGGCCGGACGAGAATTTCAACAACGTGCTGCGCGGGCTTTACATCGGCGACGACGACGCGACCTTCGAGGCGGCGGGCGAGCTGTCGCGCGAGGTGAACTTCGATGTGTTCGACGAGCCCTTGGATCGCTGCGTGGTTTATCTCGATCCGGAAGAGTTTCACACAACCTGGCTTGGCAACAAGGCGGTGTACCGCACGCGCATGGCGATGGCCGACGGCGGCGAGTTGATTATCCTTGCGCCTAAGCTCTCGGGCTTCGGTGAAGACCCCGGCATCGACACGCTCATCCGTCGCCACGGCTACAAGGGCACCAACCACACGCTGAAAGCTATTGAAGACGACCCCGAGATGGCGGGCAATCTCAGCGCGGCCGCGCACCTGATCCACGGCACGAGCGAGGGCCGGTTTAAGATCACTTACTGCCCCGGCGACGGCGTCACGCGCGATGAGATCGAGTCCGTCGGCTTCGACTACCGGGCCTATGACGACGCCCGCGCACAGTATGACCCAGCGACGCTGACGACCGGCTGGCACGAGGACGCCGACGGCACTCCGTTTTTCTACATCGCCAACCCGGCACTGGGCCTATGGGCGAGCAGGCAGCGGTTGGTTTGAGCGAAGCCTCGAGTAGCGCCTCGATGCAATTGGTTGCGGGTTCGCCCGTCGAGGCGTTGCTCGACGGCTTCGATTGCCTCGGCTTTGCAGGCCG
>JBMYUK010000029.1:0-13137 GCA_049605275.1 Phycisphaeraceae bacterium | reverse complement strand
GTTTCCGAGAGATAGCTCTCGACGAAGCGGCGGCGGAAGTCGGGGTCTTCCCAGATCGCCAGCTCTTGCTCGGTCAGTTCGATGTTGGTCTGGGGCTGAACTTTGACGGTCGCCTGCGCCGAGGCGGGCCGGGCAACGCCGAGTCCGATCGCCAGCGCGGCCATCGAGCACGCGATCGCGCTCAGGCGGTTGTTGAGGGTCGGGGTCATCGCAAACTACTCCTGCTTGGGGAAGTTGATCGGGACGCGGAGCCGGTCGGAGACGGGCTTGCCTTTGCGCTGCGCCGGCTCGAAGCGCCACTGCTTTACGGCGGACAGCGCGGCGTTGTTGAACGCCGAGTCGGTCGAGGATTGCACGGCCGCGTTCTGCACGCGTCCCCCGGCGTCGACGATAAAGACGACGATCACCGTCGCGGCGGCCGAGCGCAGCTTGGTTCGAAGCGTGCCGGTGAGCTTGGGTTGCGCTTGGAAGAGAACGCGCGCCGGCTGGTCGAGGCTGCCGGCGTCGAACATGTTGTCCAGGTCGTCGCCGCCGCCGATCGCGTCGTCTATGTTGATCGTCGTGTCCACGCCGGGGATTGAGATGCCGCCCTCGCCGCCGAGCAAGTCGAGTTGACGGATGTCAACCATCTGCGGCTCGTCGATATCGATCTCGGGTTCTTCCGGCGGGTCCTCGGGGTCCTCCGGCGGGTCCTCTTCCTCGTCTTCGACGTCGGGCGGGGCTTCCTGGAGTTGGATGTTGACCTCTTGGACCTCGTACTCATCCTGCTCCTTCTCGCCGATGACCTGCATCAGCGGGAGTACGAGGAACAGCAACAGCGTGAGCGCGAACGCGCCGATCACGCCGAAGATGCGTCCCAGGATGGCTTTGAGAAGTTTCATATCGTTGGCCCGGTGGTTTCGGGCGTTCGCGTCGGGTTCTCGGTTACGAACGGGTGTGGCGGTGGGTCACGCTGATGGTCTCGGCGCCGCTGCGCTCGGCCTCTTCTTTCACGCGCATCAACAGGCCGACGCGCGCATCGCCCACCGCCGTGATCACGACCGGCGATCGGCGACCCTTCGGGCTGTTCTGGATCAGCGTCTGCACGGCATTCAGGCCGACCGCCCGGCCGTTGTGCAGCACCTCGCCGCGCTCGTTGATCTCCAGCATCACGGTCGTCGGCTCCTCGTCGGTCGGCTCGGACGGCGCGGCCGAGTCGGGCGTCGGGATCTCCTTGCCCTTCTCATCCACGAACGTCGTCGTCACGATGAAGAAGATCAGCAGGATGAACACGCAGTCGATCAAGGGCGAGATGTCGACCTTGGTCTCGCTCTCCTGCTCGGTCTGGTTGAATCGTCGGGACATCGTGGGTCTCGGTCGCTGTTCGTGTCTCGGTCGTTGTTCGTAGCGCTGATGCTCGGGGTCAGGACGCCGTGCGAGCCGCCCAACGGATCTGCTCGGCGCCGGCCAGTTTCGCTTCGTTTTGCACGCGGATCACCGTGCTGCTCTTCGCGCCCGCGTCGGGCAGCAGGATGACGGGCAGTTGCTCGTCTTTCGACATCCGCTTGACGAGCGGCTGCACGCCCGCGACGCCGATGTCCCGACCGCCGAAGATCACCTCGTCGTCCACCGTGATCGCGATGAGGATGCTGTTGCGCTCCAGCCGCTCGGCACTCATCACCAAAGGGCGATCCGTCTCGACCTCCGTCTCGGTCACGAACACCGTCGTGACGATAAAGAAGATCAAGAGGATGAACACGCAGTCGATCAGCGGCGACATGTCGACGTCGGCGCCGGTTTCGTCGGATTCGATGTTGTTGCTGAACTTGCCCATGGCGTAGGTCGGTGGTCGTTGGTGGGTGGCTTGTGTTGCTGTCCGGTCGGGAGTGGGGTTACTGGTGCTTGGCGTGGTAGACGCGTTGAGTGCAGACGGTGTGGATCTGCGCGATGAAGGCTTTGTAGCGCTGATGCTTGCGGACGAGTTGGTATTGGAAGAACAGCCCGGCGAGCGCGATCACCAGGCCGGTCTCGGTGGTGATTAGCGCTTCGGAGATGCCCGAGGCGACCATGCCCTGGGTCTCGTCGCCGCCCGAGCCCTGGGTGAGCGCATCGAAGGTCGCGACCATGCCCGTCACCGTGCCGAGTAGCCCCAGCAGCGGCGCCGCGGCGACGCAGACCTTCATCACGAGGAGGTCGCGTTCGAAGGGTTTGACCTCCGTGGCCTGCACCTCTTCGAAGAGCACCTCGGTCTGCTTGACCGACTCGCCCTCCGTGACGCGATCCAGCAATCGGCCGATGGGCCCGCGCCGCTGCTCGGGGTGGTCGAGCCAGCGACGCCACTTCGTCTCCGACACGAAGCCGAAGCCCTTGCCCGCCAGCCGCAGATAGATGTTGATGCCCAGCGAGAACATCAGCACCGCCACCGCCGCGATCGCAATCATCGCCCAGCCCCCGGCCAGCCAGAGCTCGACCGCCTGCTTCCACAGGGACTCGAGTTGTTGAGGCACCTCGATGTTCACCGATCCGACTCCCCTTCGGATGCAATCGACCCCGCGGCGCTCTCGACCAGCGCGGGCTCTTTCTCTTTCTTGGTCGCCTCTTCGCCGTCCTCGGCCGGGAGGATCTGCGTGCTGTCCAGCCCGTCGTCTGGAGACTCGGCTTCGGACGAGAGCGAGCCCTCGGGCTTGTCGGGCGTCTGGTCCGTCGGCGGCGTGTCGTTGTCGGGCGAAGGCATCGGCGTCGCGGGCGTTTGGTCGCCGTCACCGGAGGGCGGGGTCTTCATCACCTGATTGATGAAGGCGACGCCGCACTTTTCCATCTGATCGACGACGCGCTTGGCCTTGCGCGAGAGGTAGACGTGCATGAGCAGCGCGGGGATCGCGACGATCAGGCCGAACTTGGTGGTGATGAGCGCTTCGGAGATGCCGCCGGAGACGTTCTGCATGTCGGCGCCGCCGGAGATCTGCATCATCTTGAAGGTGTTGATGATGCCGCTGACCGTGCCCAGCAGCCCGAGCAGCGGCGCGGCCGCGGCGCAGATCGCGATGAACGGGAGCATGCGCTGGACCTTGAGCCGGGCCATGAGCACCTTCTCATACATGACCTCTTCGATCAGCTCGCGCGGCTCGTCCATGTGCTCGGCACCGGCGAGGAGCATCTTGCCCGACGGCCCGCGGATCGACCCGGCGACGCGGACCGCCTTTTCCTTGTTCCGCGTGGCGATGGCGTGCAGGAGCTCGCCGATCTTCTTCCGCGAGGGCGACGGCGTGATCGTGATCGCCAGCCACTTGTAGAGCCCGACCAGCAGCGTCGCCGCGGCCAGACCGAGGATCGGATACATCACCGGGCCGCCCTGCTCGATCTCGTCGAAGACGTCGCCCTCTTCGATCCGCTCGACGGTGACCGCTTCGCCGAGCGTCGCGTCCAGCGGCAACACGCCGGCCCCGGACTCGGTCAGCGCCTTCACCGCCGCGGTGTCCTCGGGCATCGTGAAGGGCACGACCTCGGGCAACAGCGCACCGACCTTCTGAACCACCGAGCCCTGAAGCTCGCCGGTCATGTCGCTGAAGATCACCACCGGGCCGAACTGCGTAAACGTCCCCGCGACCGAGGCGCCCTGCTGGCCGAGCACCCCGGCCCCGTCGATCGCCGAGCCCTGATACGTCACGCCCCCGGCCAACTCTTCGAGCCGATCCAGCGACGCGGTGATCACCGCCGACTGCACGTCGAACCGATCGCGCGACGCGAGGTCGCGGTTCTCCATCGCGTTCTTCGCATTCTCTAAAGGCTCATCGAACCGCTGCAGTTCGGCGATGTGCAGGCCCGCTTCGAACTCGCGGATGTACTCGTCCATGCGGTTGGCGATGAAGCCGGCCGCGTCCTTGCGCTTCTCGATCGTTTCCTCGAGCTTGTTCTCTTCGAGCGCCCGGCTCGCGGCGGTCTTCGAGATGCGCTCGAGCTCTTTGCGGGCCTCGGTCAGGTCGTCTTCGAGCTTCAAAAGCTGCGTGTTCAGCGGCAGCTTCTCGTCGGTGATCGACTTGATCAGGGCGTTGAGCTCGGCCTCGCTGTCGATCAGCCGCTGCTCGATGCTCTTGGAGGTTTCGTTGAAGGCCTTGACCTTCGCGTCGCGCTCGCTGCCGACGCCCGCTTCGCCGGACTGACCGAAGGCCACCGGTGCGAACAGCAGCATCGCGATCGCGAATAGGCGCGGGACGAACGACTGAATGGTGAGGGGGGTGTGCGTGGTCATGGTTATTTCACCTCGACCGGCAGGCCGACGAAGGCCGCGGGCTGATCTTTGTTAAACACCTGGATCGCTCGGCGGACGCCGGTCGCGTCGGCGTCGATCGCCGACCAGGTCCATTCGGATTCACCGGGCCAACCGGCGGCGGCGGTCTTGTTCTCGTCGTCGACGTAATAGCCGTAGCTCGTGCCCAGGTACATCGCGCTGACGCTCAGCGACGTGCCGTCGTCGCGCTGCACCAGTTCGCTTTGCTGATCGATCTTCCCGGCGTAGCGATTGAAGAGATAGAGCACGCCGACGACGTTCTCGACCCGTCGCGACAGCGGCGGGCCGGCCGGTTCTTCATCAGCCTCAGACTCGGCAGACTCGGCGTCGGTCTCGGCGTCGGTCGAGCCGGCGTCGGAAGCGGGCGATTCGGTCTCCGGCTCGGCTTGGGTCTCGTTGTCGGTTTTCGAGGTATAGCCGGGCAACTGCACGGCCAGGGGCTTGACCGTCTCCATCAGCGGCGCGGGCGCGCCTTTCAGAAGCGCGAGCGTCCGCGACTCCATCTGCTCGACGAGTTTTTCGAGTTCCTCGGCCGCGCCCTTGAGCTTTTCGTTCTGCGCTTGGAGCTTGGCGATGTTCGCGTCGAAGCCGGTGAGCTTGGTCTTCTGCGTCTCGATCTCTTCCTGCACCGTGACGATGCTCCGCTTCAGCAGGTCGATGCGGTCGAGAAGGATCTGCTTGCCGAGCGCCCACTCGCTGCGTTCCTTGGCGATGGTCTTGCGGACCTCGATCCATCGGTCGAGCAGCAGCCGGGTGTCGTCGATCGCGGGCTCGGCGGGCGCCTGGTCCTGGGCGGGCGCGTGCAGCGCGGCGACGCAGACGAGCGCGGCCGAGGCGGCGAGGGCGAATCGCGGATGAAGCGTTATGCGTTTCATGATCGGGTGTCCTTAGAACTCGAATTGGGCCGACAGACTCAGCGAGAGGCTGATGCCTCGGTTGTAAGAAGCCTGTACGGTTTCGGGCGTGAGCGCCGAGCGGTAGACGCGTTCGATGTCGGGGTCGGTCAGGTTTTTGGCGGAGAACTTGAGCTTGAAGTACTGGCCGATGTCCTGAGCGATCGTAAAGTTTAGCGTGTCGTACTGGGTTTCGAAAACGTTGGGCACGAAGTTACTGGTCGGGCTGGCCGAGGGGCTGGACCCGGCGACGAGCGTATCGCCCCGGATCGTGTAGAAAAGCCCGATTTCCGTGCCCGTGTCCTCGCTGCGGAAGACCGCGAAAATGTTAAACAGAAGATCCGGGGCGTTGAGCATCGGCCGGCTGGTCTCGTTTAGGGCCGCGGTCTGCTGGTCGTCGGGGATCTCGACCTCCGACTCGATCACCGTGCCGTTGGCCCCGAGGGTGAGCCCGGTGAGGTCCTCGAACAACTCGCCCATGTCCTGACGCAGCTCGAGCTCGGCACCGAGGATCGTGCCCTCGCTGAAGTTCACCGGCACGATGTACGTGCCCGGCTGGATCGTGTCGTTCGCGACGCTGATGTACTCGATCGGGTCCTCGATCTCTTTATAGAACACGGAGAACGAGATCAAGCCGCCGGGCGTCGGACGGTAGTCGGCCCGGAGGTCGTAGTTCTTGAGCTCCGAGAAGTCGAGCGTGTCGTTGCCGAAGAAAGGCACGGAGCCGAGAAACTCCTGGTCGCGGACGACGCTGAGCTCGCGGAAGGTCGGCCGGGCGATCGTCTGCGTGTACGCGCCGCGGAAGGACAGCTGCTCGGTCGCTTCGTAGATCAGCGAGATGCTGGGCAGGGTGTCGGTGCGTTCGAAGTCGACGTCGCCCAGGGGCAGGCCGCTGTCGGGGTTGATCGTGCGGACGCCGCCGGCGAAGTTGGTCCACAGCGCGCTGGTGGTGAAGTTGTTGCTGCTGTTCACGCCGCGGGCGAACTCGTCGATCGACTCGTCGATGAGCCCGACGTTGATCGAGGTCGTCTCGAAGCGCACCCCGCCGACCACCCGCAGCTCGGGCAGCACGGGGACGTCGAGCATGAGGTAATACGCGTCGATGTCGTACGTGCCGTCGTAGTCGACGTCGCTGGCGTTGTCTTCGGTGAAGCCGGTGCGCTGTCCGTCGGTCAGCGCTTCGTTGAGGAAGAAGTCTTCGTACGCGACGCCGACGGGTACGGGCGCGCTGACGGTGTTGACCGGATTCGTGCCGTCGGTGACGAAGGTGTCGCGTTCGAAGGATCGCTCGACGCGGTCGACAAACGCCCCGACCTTGAACGCGCCCTCTTCGTTGTTGGGCAGGACAAAGGGCTGACGCAGGTTGAGCTGGACCTGGTTGCTGTCTTCGCGGATGACTTCCCAGACGCGCTGCACGTAGCCGGAGGTCACGCCCACGCCGCCGATCGTCGGGATGTTTTGCGCCCGGGCGGTGCGGGCGGGGTCGGTGTCGGCCAGGCCTGTGCCGTCGAGAAAGTCGCTGAACACCCGCTTGTCAGGCTCGCGTCGCTGCGAGCTGCTGTACGCGTAAACCCAATCGATCTCCGGCGAGGAGAAGCGGAACGTATCGTTCTCGACCTCGGCCGCGTCCTCGAAGATCGGCAGCGTGTGCTCGCCGCGCAGCTGGGCGCTTCGGATCAATCGCTCGCGACGCAAGAGCGTCTGGTCGCGGGAGAAAGCGAGGCTGCGTCCGGTATCGGGGATCGGGTCGTTGACCGGGTCCGGCAGGTTGTTGAACGCCGAGTCGAACGACGCGAACGGGTTGCCGCTGGCGAGGATCTCCGCGTCGAGATCGTTGAGCGTACCGATCACCAGGTCGCGCGAGTTGTCGTCGAGCGAGACAACGGTCGTGTCCTGGATCGAGTTGGTTTCGAGGTACACAAAGTTGATGCGGTTGAACTCGTCCTCGGCCCCCATCGCGAAGAGCCCGCCCCACTGCACCTCCTCGGTGCTCTGCGTGACGTCGAAGATGTTGCCTTCGAGCGGGTTGCCGTTGGGCTGGGTCAGTCGCTCGCCGGTGTCGGGTAAGAAGAGCAGCTGCGTGCCGGAGGGGTTCGAGATGGGCTCGGGGATGACGAACTGCGCGAGGTAGTCCGCGTCGACGCCGTCGTCGTAGAAGCTGCCGCCCTGGCTGTAGAACAGGTTAAGGACGCCGCCGAAGGTCCAGCCGCTCTCGGGCAGTTCAAACCGCTTGGCGACGGTCATGTCCGAGCTGTACTGAAAAGGCGCGTCGCCCGCGGAGGTGCCCACGGCGATCGGGCCGTTGCTCGCCGGCGGCAGGGTGTCGCGCCCGCGGTCGATTCCGAAAAAGTCCAGCCCCCCGCCGCGATAGCTGCGAAAGTCCGAGCCGTTGAGGTTCGTGTTGTACGTCGCGCCGACGCCGAACTTGATCGCGTCTTCGTCGGGGATGCCCTTGAGAATAATGTTGACCGCGCCGCCGGACGCATCGCCCTGCTGATCGGGGGTGAAGGTCTTGCTGACCTGGATGCTCTCGATCACGTCGGTCGGGAACTGGTCGAGCTCGAGCGAGCGGGTCTCGCGGTCGGCCGAGGGAAAGCGCACCGAGTTGACCTGCGAGTTGACGTAGCGGTCGGGCAGACCGCGGACCACCGGCTTATTGTCCGAAACCGTCGCGCCCGAGATCAGGCTCAATGCCCCGGCCGCGTCGCCGACGCCCGCCGCGCTCAGCTGCGCCTCGCCGACCGAGTCGAGAAACTGCGGCAACTCCTGTCGCATCTCCAGCAGCCCGATCTCCGAGCCCGCGTCCAGACGAAGCTCTTGCACGTTCAGCGGCGGCAACTCAGTGAACTCGCTGGGCATCGACGCGGAGACTTCCGCCAGTTCCCCGGCGCTCACCAAGACGTCCGCCTCGACCTGACGCACGAAGCCTTCCTTCGAGAAGATCAGCGTGTACGTGCCCGGCGGGACGTTCTCGATCAGATAGACACCCAGGTCATCGCTGACGACCGACTGCTCGGTCTGCACGACCAGGACGTTAACCCCGCCGAGGGGCGCGTCGTTGAAGTCGCGGTCGGTGACCGTGCCACGGATCGAGCCGGCGACCTGAGCCCACGTGCGACCGCTCGCGAGCATGAGCGCGACCCCGAGACCGATGAAAACGAATTGATGTCGCTTCATTTTTCCGCCAGCTCGTTTACGATCGCGCGGATGGTGGCGAACAACTCGTCGTCCGGCTCGATGCCTTGAACCGCCATCGAAACGCAGCTGTCGGTGATGTCCGAGATCCTTGGCCGAAGGTTCGGGTTCTCCGCGCCCATCGCCACAACGCGCTTGTAGAGCTCGAGCGCTCGCTGTTCGTCGCCGATCTTCGCGTAGGCCTCCGCCACCGGACGCATCGCGTCGGCGCGGTAAAAGTTCTGAACGTCCTTGAGCTTTTCTTCGCCGAGTTCGACCGCCGCTTCGAGCAACTCGCGGGCGGCGTCTTGCTGTCCCGCCGCCGCGCGATACGCCGCGATCTGCGCCTGATAATCTAGATACAGGTCCAGCTGCCAGCGGTACGACCGGCGGATCTCGTCCGCCTCGTCGATCAGCGCCTCGGCTGTCGCGGGATCGCCGTTGTCCAACGCCGCCGACGCGAACTTCAGCGCGACCTCGAGGCGGCGAGCGCCGGGCATGTTCTTCGAGATCGCTCGGTTCAGCTCGACCAGTTTCTCCCGCCGCTCGGGGTTGTCGAAGTGGCTCGCGTACAGCTCGGCGTACGCATTCATCGTCGCCAGGATCTCGTTGTACCCCTCAAGGGAGGCCATCTTCGCGAGCGTCGCGAGCACCGAAGCAAACTCTTCGTCGCTCGCCGCGGCTCCGCGGGCCGAGAGCTCTTCGCCCAGCCCCTCGTAGTCCTGGCTCTCCACCAGGCCCTCGGCCCCGGCCTCGTCGCCCATCAACACGCGCGCCGCGGCCACCCGAGCTTTGACCCGCGCGTGACGCCAGCCCTGCTTGGGGTCTTTCGAATGCAGGATCGCCTGTTGCAGAAAATACTCGACGTGCTCGAGGTCGCCCTGCTCGACCAGGTAGTGCGCGATCTCCGCGTAGCAGGCGCCCTTGCGCCAGTTGACCACCTTCTTCGCGTAGCCCCAGGCGAGGTGGGGCTGTTTCAGATCGAGCGCGCCGTGGACGACGTGTTCCTCGGCCCGGGCGCGGTTTTTGATGTGCGGGTTCAGCGGGTAGGCCGTCGCCGCGCGCCACGCGAGATCGAGAAGTTCCAGCTGATAAGGCTCGATCGGCTGGTCTTTCAGGAGATGCGGCGGCTCGGGGCCCTTGTCGAGACTGGCGACAGCCTGGGGCTCGGCCGGTGCGGCGGCGAGGAGCAGACACGCGGCGAGGAAGCAGAGACAGCGACGGATCGTGACAACCCTCATATTCTTTACCTAATCAGGATGGCCGGGAAAAAAGGTTTGGCGGCAGTGTCCTGCCGCCAAACCCTCGATTGTTCAAACCATTGGCGGTGATCCGCCTATGTTAACCGTTCTTACTGAGCTTCGACCTTGTAGAACTTCGATGCGTCGAAGTCGTCGAGGTCAGCGACCGAGACCGTGCCGCCGTCGCCTTCGACGGTTGCCAGCGGGGTGAACTCGATGCCGTCGGCCGATTCGTAGACGGTGTAGAACACGCCATCGACGGTCGGGAAGTTCAGCTTCGCGGCCAGGGTGATGCTGCTCAGAGCAGGATCGGTCGGGTTCGTGCCGGTGTTGGAGAAGAACCCGAAGGCGTCGGCTGCGGTCCAGCCTTCGGCCCAGTTCTTGTCCGGCGAGAAGCCGCCGCGGAAGCGGGCCGGGGTGAAGAAGCCGTCGGCCGGGGCAGCGTTCACGCTGACGTAAGCGGCGTCGGGACGAGGCCGCGGGTCAAGCGAGCTGACCAGGGTGAAGGTCTTGCCACCGACGGTCTCGACGAAGGTCGGGCCGCTGCGGTCGTACTCGACGATCGGGCAGACGCTGGTGTAGACGTTGAAGTTCTCGATGGAACTCTCGGGTGAACCGGCGGTGCCGTTGAGCACTTCGACGCCGGGGAGGAAGGCGGCGTCGCCGCCGTCGCCGAGGTCACCACCCGAGGCACCGGTTGCGCCGGTCGTGCCGTCGAAGATCACCGAGTCGGTGATTTCGGCGAGGAAGCCGTCGACCTGAGCCGAGTACAGGTTGGCCGGGGCGTAGAGGCCGGCACCGGGGTTGTCGGCGGGAGCGGTCGGGAGCGTCGAGGCGGGGGTGCTCCAGATCGAGGTGAACGAGTGGGTGCCGTTGGCACCGTAGCCCAGGCCGCCGTCGCCGTCGGAGTTGTCGAGACGGACGAGTCGGTCGCCGACGTCGACGAACATCATGTTGCGGTACTGGACGCGAGCGTTATCACGCCAGGCCGTCGAACCGTCGCCCGAAGGCTGACCGATGGCGGTGACGTTGTAGACGACCGCGGTGGTGCGGGGCTGAACGTCGGACTGCTCGGCACCGTCGAACTCGAAGATGTTGTCACCGGCACCCGAGCCCTGGACGGAGCCGGGGTCTTCGACGGTTTCGGCGGTCTGTGCGTCGGCGTAGCCGGCGACGATCAGGCCGAACTGAGCCTTGCCGCGCCAGCCCTGGTCGACGTCGAAGCTGTCGTCGCCGATGTTCCAGATGCTGAAGTACTTGACGTTGACGGTGCCGCCCCAGATCTCGATGCCGTCGTCGACGTTGTTCATGATGTCGACGTGGCTGATGTCCGTGCCGCGACCGATGCCGCCCATGGACAGGCCGTTGAGCTCGTTACCTTCGCCAAGGACGCGGCCGGTGTACCGCATGGAGAGGTAGGAGATCGAGCCGGAGTCGTCGTCGTCGTCGCCGCCGCCGTAGGCGATGTCGCTGTCGGGCAGACCGGCGGGCAGGTCGGTGGTTTCGAGGCCTTCCATGTTCTTGGAAGCGGTGCCGTCGACGACCGTGGGGTTGGGGTTGCCGGTGTCGGGGTCGATCACGGGGAGCGTGGTCGGGTCGCCGAACTCGGAGGAGGAGATCACGCCGTTGCCGAGGATGGTGATGTTTCGCCATTCCTGGTGGGCGGTTCGGTGCGTGCCGGTGGTCGGGTCGCCGATGGTGGTGACGTCGGTGACCGAGGCGGTTGCTTCGCTGACGCCGAAGACGGTGTCGGCGGTGTCGCCGTCGTCGTTGAGGTCGAGCGGAGCGGTGGTGACGACCGAGCCGTTCCAGGTTTCGACGTCCTTACCGGAGGTCATGATGACCGGAGCGGACGCGGTGCCGTTGATGAACAGCTGCGAGCCGCGGGTGACGACGATGCCGCCGTCGTCTTCGGTCAGGGTAATGACGATGCAGCCGGGGCCGAAGGTCAGCGAGGCGCCGGAGTTCACAAAGGTCGGGCCCTTGAGGAACAGCGGGTTGTCAGCCGCGGTGTAGGTGGTGTCGACGTCGATGTCGAGGGGGATGTCGGTGGCGGAGGCGTTGAAGCCGAGACCCAGACCAGCGACGGTAGCAAGCAGTAGTTTATTGGTGTATCGCATTGCGATGGTTCCTAAGTTGGAAGTTATAAGTGTAGTGATAGCAGTGTTCTAATGAACTTGTAACAAAGTAAGAATTGTGTAAACGATCAGGGGCTGTTCTTAGCCCTGACGACGACGGCGAGCGATGAGCAGGCCGCCAAGACCCATGAGCGCGAGCGAGGTCGGCTCGGGGACGGTTTCACCGAAGGTCGCCGGGATGTTGTCGAAGGTCACCGCGATCGGAGCGATGGAGCCGTTGACTTCGTTGGGGACCTGAGCGACGACCGCGAAGCCGTACTCCTGGCCGAGGCCGGGCGCGGTGGCCGTGGGATCGAGGCCGGGGAACCACATCAGGTAGATGTCGTCGCCGCCGCCGACGAGAGCCGGGGTGTTGTCGGCCGTGGTCACGGAGACGAAGGAGTAGCCGGTCGTGACGCCGAGGACGCCGTTGGCCACCGCTGCGAAGGCGGCGTTGCCTTCGAAGCCGTCGCCGTCACCGGTGAGTTCGTCCCACTCGCCGTTGACGAGGTCGGTGACGATGACGTCGCCCGAGCCGGGGAGGAACGAGGAGCCGTCCCAGCCTTCGAGGTCGAGGCCGTTGCCGTCGACGTCGATGATGGCAATGGTGCGCATCGGGCCGGGGTTGAGGTTGCCTTCGCTGTCAGCGAGGACGGAGAAGGATCCGCCGAAGGTCGCGGCCTGGGTGGACGCGGCCAGCAGCAGAGCCGAAGTGCCGAAAAGGGTAGTTTTGAGGTTCATCATTTCTTTTATCCTGTCATTCATCAAGGTGGATTGGGCTTACGTGATGCCCGTGTTCAGTCAAACAGATGGAGCCAAACGCTGGCACCACGCAGAGAAAATTAGTAAGGCTTGGTCACCGTGACCTTGCCGCCCGCGTCAGCCGCTTCCTGACGGAAAACAAAGCCGCCGAAGGGGTCGAGTGGGGTGGTGGGGACGTCCCAGATACCCAGGAAGCCGAGGTAGCTGACGATCGCGCCGCCCTGGCCGGGGGCCGAGTTGAGCGCGGTGCCCTGGGTGAAGAGCTGTCGGCTGGTGATGCCGGCACCAAGGCCGGTCTCTTCGACCGTCACGGTCGCGGGGTAGCCGGAGCCCAGGTGCGAGTCTCGGCTCACGCCGGAGGGGACGAGGTAGGCGACCGGGTGGTCGGGCGCTTCGCCGGGCTCGACGTACTGAAGCTCGGCGGACGAACCGTTACGGATGACAAACGCGGTCTCGGGCAGGAGCGGCACGTCGGGCGTGTCCCAGCCTTGGAAGATGACGCTGCCACCGATCGAGATCACGGTGTAGGACGCGAAGCTGGGCGAACCGCTGCCCGGGCCCTTGTTCTGGAAGTCGGCGTCGGAGAAGAATTGGATCTGCAGGCCGTTGGCCACCGCGCCGGTGGTCAGCAGACCGCCGTCCACGTCGTCGAGCTGATCTTCGGGGAAGACCGAGCCGACGGT